>DATFVY010000255.1:0-2920 GCA_035259925.1 Burkholderiales bacterium | reverse complement strand
GGTTCAGTTGCTCGGGAGCGTCGGCAACCGCCGGGTTGACCGCCACGATCTCGCCGGACAGCGGAGCGGGGATGTCGGAGGCGGCCTTGACCGATTCGACCAGCGCGCAGGCCTCGCCGCGAGTCACCCGGCGCCCGACTTCCGGTTGCTGAACGTAGACCACGTCGCCGAGCTGCTCCTGCGCGTGAAAAGTGATGCCGACGCTGGCGAGGCCGTCGGCGTCCATCCTGACCCATTGATGCGTGGACGTGTATTTCAGGTCGTCGGGAATATTCATGAATTCAAGAGAGAGTGGCTCGTTCCTCGTTTCTCCTTTCTCGTTTTCGTCCAGGAGCGAGCAACGAGTAACGAGTCACTTCTTCAAGGCTGCGGGGCCGGCAGCAGATCGAGCCGGAAACCGGCCGGATTGAGATCGCCCGTATCGAGGACCAGCCGCACGGTGACCTCGGCGCTGGCCGGGATGCCGGCCGCCACGTCCCTGCCGCGCTCGAGGTACTCCTGCGGCAGAAAGATCCGGCGGGCCAGCGTGTGCTCCTTGGTGTTGGTGAGGACCAGGTCCACCGCAGGATACGCGATGTCGTGCCCGGCATGATTGCGCAGCGTCGCGGTCAGCTGGATGAGCCCCGGCCGCGCCGGATCCTCCACCTGCAGGTCGGATGCCTCGATTGCGATCTGCTTCGGGCGCTGCGGCGGCAGCACCTTGCAGCGAAACAGCTCGCACAACTGGACGAGATGGGGCTTGAACCCGGGGTACTGCGTTGCCAGCTCGGAGCGGTAGAAATAAGCCGCCTGCGCCGCCAGCACAAACACCATCAGCACTGCCGCCACCGCCCACCAGGGACTGGCCGGCGGGCGCGATTCCTCGGGCGGGTACAGGTCATCGAGCGAGAGTTGCCGCGGCGCCGGGCCGAAATCCCTGTCCTCGTACAGGGGTTCGGCGGCGCGCGGCGGCCGTGGCGCGGCCGCCGCGGCCGGCGCCGGCTCCAGCGGGAGGGCAGCCTGTTCCTGCGCGCCGTCGGCCACCGTCGCCAGCGCCTTGGCGGCGTCGAACACGGTCATGCAACGGCCGCACCGGACCTTGCCGGCCCGGGCCTGCAATTGCTCCGGAGTGACCCGGAACACGGTGTCGCACGCCGGGCATTTTGTGACCATGCCGGTCGTCATGATGCCGTCCGGCGCACGCCACTCAACAGCGCCCAGCCCTCCTCTTCTTCGGGCGCGCCGAAGTCGAACCAGGGCTCGTACGCCCCGCGCACCTCGTCCGCCTGCTGCGCAAGCAGACCGGCGAGCGCCAGGCGGCCGCGCGGCGCCGTGAGCCGCGCGAACAGCGGCGCGAGCACGACCAGGGGATGAGCAAGGATGTTGGCGACCACGATGCGGGCGGGCCGCCGGACAACCTTGGCGGCGCTGTGAAAGGTTACCTGCACCTGATTGTGCATAGCATTGCGGCGCGCCGCAAGCAGCGCCTGCTCGTCGATATCGACGCCCACCGCGCTCGCTGCGCCGAGCTTCATCGCGGCGACGGCCAGTACGCCCGAGCCACAGCCGTAATCGAGCACGTTTTCGCCGCCCCGGATCACGCGCTCGAGCCACAGCAGGCACAAGCGTGTGGACGGATGGCTGCCGCTGCCGAAGGCGACGCCCGGATCGAGACGGATATTGACGGCATGCGGATCGGGCGGCGCGTGCCAGCTTGGAACGATCCACAGCCGCGGCGAAATGCGGATCGGCGCGAACTGATCCCGGGAAGCCTGGACCCAGTCGCGCTCGGCGACCGGCCGGATCTCGTAGCGCGGCACGGGCACACCCGCACCAGCGGACGCTGCCGCGAGAAGTGCGGCGACATCGGCGCCCGCGTCAAACAGCGCGCTGACCCGGCTGTGGCGCCAGGGTTGGACGGAGTCCGCGCCGGCCTCCGCAAATATCGCCTGCTCGGCCGTGGAACCCGCGCCCGCATCAGTCACGTCGACGCTCGCCGCTCCGGCTTCGAGCAGCGCATCGGCCATTGCCTCGACGTCGGCAGCCGCCAGTTCGAAGGAGACGGAGACCCAGGCCATGAGTGCGGTCAACAGCGAGCGGTGTTAGTGACCGCTCACTCCTCCCGGGCCAGCTTGGCGAGCTTCTCCTCGAGGTAGTGAATGCTGGTGCCGCCGCTCAGGAAGGCGGCGTCCTGCAGCAGCTCCTGGTGCAGCGGGATGTTGGTCTTGATGCCTTCGATCACCGTTTCGGACAATGCGATGCTCAAGCGCGCCACCGCCTGCTCCCGCGTGTCCCCGTAGGCGATGATCTTGCCCAGCAGCGAATCGTAATAGGGCGGCATGAAATAGCCGTTGTAAGCATGCGAGTCCACCCGGATGCCGGGGCCGCCCGGCATGTGATAGGACGTGATGCGCCCCGGCGACGGCGTGAAGCGGTAGGGATCTTCGGCGTTGACGCGGCATTCGATGGCGTGGCCGTGGAACTCGACGTCGCGCTGCCGGATGCCGAGCTTCTCGCCGGCGGCGATGCGGATCTGCTGCTGCACGATATCGATGCCGGTGATGAGCTCGGTGACAGGGTGCTCCACCTGGAGACGGGTGTTGATCTCGATGAAATAGAACTCCCCGCCCTCGTAGAGAAACTCGAAGGTCGCCGCCCCCTCGTAGCCGACCTTGCGCGCGGCATCGGCGCAGCGCTCCGCGATGCGAAAACGGCTGCGCGAGTTGAGATGCAGGGCGGGCGCCTCCTCCAGCACCTTCTGATGCCGCCGCTGCATCGAGCAGTCGCGCTCGCCCAGGTGGACGGCGTTGCGGAAGCGGTCGGCAAGCACCTGGAATTCGATGTGGCGCGGGTTCTCGAGGTACTTTTCGACGTACACGGTGGGGTTGCCGAACGCCGCCTGCGCCTCCGCGCGCGTCGTCTGCACCGCCGTGAGCAGCGC
>DATFVY010000254.1:0-3277 GCA_035259925.1 Burkholderiales bacterium | reverse complement strand
ATCGAGGTACTGGACGAGGCCGGCGCCGCCGCCGTTGACCTCGATCGGCATGTTGCCGAAGTACTTGCGCTTGCCGTTCACCATGCCCGACTGGCGGCCGTGGTTCAGGATGAAGCGCGCGCCCTTGGAACGCAGCCACGCCATGGTGTCGAGGCTGCTGTTGACGAGGATCTCGGACAGGTCGGGATCGGTGCGGTAGCTCGTCAGCCGGTAGAGGACGTCGAGATACTCCTCGCGCGTGTTGGTGCCGAAGTCGCTGCTGGCCGCCTCCTCGTCGCTGATGTCGGTGACGCGCCGCAGGTCCTCGACCGAGGCGTAGGAGAAGCGCATGACTCCACCGGCGAAGCGGCTGTTGCCGCCGTGCTCTTCCTCGCTGGCGGCTTCGAGCATTGCCACCGTTGCGCCTGCGTCGCGCGCCGACAGCGCCGCGCACAGCGCGGCGTTGCCTTTGCCGACCACGATCACGTCGTATTGCTTCATGCCTGGAGGCTCTCGTCCCGAATCTTAGCGAACTTCAGCGCCGGGTCGCTTTCAACAGCGCATCCCAGCGCCGCGGCAGCTCGACGCGGCGGCTCGTCGTCGGCCCCTGGAGATGGTTGCTCATGTAGGCGCGCGACTGGTTGCGGCCGGGATCGCCCGCCACCAGGATCTCCACCATCTCCGGCTTTATGATGACGTTCACCAGCCGCTGCGGGTCGCTCGATGCCGCATACTCGGGCGGCAGGATGCCGTCCTTCACCAGGCCCTCGAAATTGAACGTCGGTGTCGTCGTCATGCGCGCGTAATGCGTCGCGCGCTCCGCGCTGACCTTGATGTTCTCGTAGAGGTACTGCCGCACCTGGTCCTTGCTCCACTCGGCCGCGACGACCCCGGCGATGCTCGGCCCGGCGACGATCAACGGGCTCCACAGCCCGGTCTTGAACCCGGTATGCGCCCAGTAAGTGAAGCTGCCGCCGATCAGCTCGGCCCATTGCCGCACGTGCTCGGCCGCGCGGTCGCTGGCGCTGTAGATGGGGGAGGTGATCGCCACCACGCTGCGCACGCTGACGACGTTCTCGCCGGCCTTGAAGCCGCGGTCCTCGGCAAACGTGAGCCAGCCTATCGCGCGCGCGCTGTCTTCGTCCTCCGCCATCGCCACCAGGAAGGTCTGGCCGATGCTGCCCTTGTCGCCGGCGCCCGGCGGGATGCGAAAGCCGCAGATGTTGCGCAGGAACAGCCGCACGAAGCGGCCGATGGAGGTGTTCGCCTGCCGTCCCACCCGCATCATGCCCTGGCCGTGGTTGAAGTCGAGCGTCTTGACGAGCGGGCCGCTCACGATCACCACCGGCTCCCAGCCGGGCGTCGAGCCGGAGTCCTCGATGCGGTAGCGCGGATCGCACATGGCGTCGATCGCGGCCACGAGCACCGGCATGTATTCGGGCCGGCAGCCCGCCATCACGGCATTGATGGCGATGGCGCGCACGGTCGCTTCGCGTCCTTCCTGTGGAACGACGCGGATCACCTCGTCGGGATCGCGGTCGGTGAACTGGAGAAACGCCTCGACCCGCTCGCGGGTCGGCGGTACCACCGGCAGGCCGTCGCTCCAGAGCTGACGGTGAAAGTGCTCCTGCACATCGTCGAACGTGCCGCTGAACACGGCCTGTCCGACAGCTGGCTCCGCCGCCGCGTCCGCTTCGCGCGGCGCCTCTCCCGTCAGGCCGCGCAGCAGCCCGGGTGCAAGCTCCTGCTCCACCTTGCGCTTGAGCTCTTCCTCGCTGTCGACCATAGGCGCCCCGGGATAGATGCCCATCGCGAGCGGCAAGCCCAGCCCCTTGGCGACCACTTCCGCCTGCTTGAGAAACCCGCTGCCGATGATGGAAGCAGTCGGGATGCCGAGCTTCTCGACGACTGCCGCGGCCCGCAGCACGGCGGGCGTGCAGCTTCCTCAGGCGCCAATGCCGACGATCGCGGCGTCCGCCTTGTGCGCCCGCAGCTTGTCCGGCAGCGCCGTGACCACCTCGCGCTCGCGCGCGCCGTGGAAATTGCCGAACGCCTCATGCCCCACGAACTTCGCCCGCGGGAAGCGCGCCTTGATGTATTCGCGCACGAGGGGGTAGATCGTTTCGCCGCGGAAGATCACGTCCCACAGCTCGCATACGGTCTTGCCGTTCAAATCGGGCAGCCGCGGCGCCGCCCGCGTATCGGAGACTGCGCGCCGCGCCAGCGGCCACAGCACGTCATAGCGGGGCTCTGCTTGCTTGCTCATGCGTTTTCCTGTTGTCGTCAGTCGTCAGTCGTCAGTTATCAGTCATCAGTCATCAAAGGCTGCCCTTGATGCCCGCAGCCTCTATGACGCGCGTGAACTTCTCGGTCTCCCGCGCGAGGAACTGCGCAAACCGCTCGGGCGTGCTCGCGACCACCGTCATGCCGTCGTCGGCAAGCCGGTTCGTGAGCTCTGGAAGCTTCAGTATGCGCACGACTTCGGCATTGAGCTTGACGATCGCATCGCGCGGCGTCGCGGCGGGCACCAGCAGGCCGTACCAATTGGTCATGTCGTATCCCTTGAGACCCGCCTCCGCAATGGCCGGGATGTCCGGGGCGATTGGCGTGCGCTCGGGAGTCGTGACGCCCAGCGCGCGCAGCTTGCCGGCCTTGATCAGCGAGAGGCTCTGCAGGATGTTCATGAAATAGACCGGGACTCGTCCCGCCATGACGTCGGTCACGGCCGCGCCCGCTCCCTTGTAAGGAACGTGGACCATCTTGATGCCGCTCATCGAAATGAACAGCTCCGCGCTGAGATGGGGAAGGGTGCCCGCGCCGGAGGAGCCGTAGTTGATCTCGTCCGGCCGCGCGCGGGCGAACGCGATCAGTTCCTTCACCGATTTCGGTGGCAGCGATGGATGCACCACGAGCACGAGCGGGCCGGACGCAAGCCACGACACCGGCGCGAGATCGCGCGCGTGCTCGTACGGCAGCTTCTTGTAGAGGCCTGGATTGCCGGCGTAGCCGGCGGGCACGATCAGCAGGGTGTGCCCGTCGCCGGGAGCCTTTGCCACGAACGCGGTGCCGACAGTGCCGGCGGCGCCGGGGCGATTGTCCACCACTACCGGCTGGCCCCACGATTCGTTCAGCTTCTGCGCGATGAGCCGCGCGAGTATGTCGGTACCGCCGCCCGGCGTGAACGGGACGACGATGCGCATCGGGCCGGCGGGATACTGCTGGGCAGACGCGCTACCGGCAAGGAGTGCGAATGCCGCCAGCAGCAAAGCCAGCTTGGGGTGCGTCACCATGTGGTCTG
>DATFVY010000253.1:0-2470 GCA_035259925.1 Burkholderiales bacterium | reverse complement strand
TGCGCGGCGCTTTCCGCTTCACCACCGGCCTCTTCGACAGCCCGTCCGCCGGCCGCGACGTGAGAATCAAGATCCGCACCGTCAACGCCGGCATCCGCGGCACCGACCTGTGGGGCAAGTCGGACGACAAGCGCGATCTCGTCTGCCTCATCGAAGGGCAAATCTCGGTTGCCCACCCGCAAGCGGGTGAATTCACGATGGCCGAGCCCCTGTCGTTTTTCGTCGCGCCGCGCGACGAGAAGCCGCTGCCCGTTGCGCCAGTGGATCGCAAGCAGCTCGCGGAATGGGCCGCGGAGACCGAGATCCAGCCGGGGAGCGGCGGCGCGCGCCGGGGCGGCCGGGTGCACGTCGACGCGGCCGTATCAGCCGATCGGGCGCAAGCGCTGTCGGCCCACGACAAGCTGCGTGCGGCGGGCTACCCTGCGGTCATGGGGACGATCGGGGACCGCGAGCAGTATCGCGTGCGCGTGCAGAATTTTCCGACGCAACAGGACGCCGCCGCGGCGGTGGAAAAGCTGAAGGCCCTCGGTCTCACGGCAGCCGCGATCGCGAAATAGCGATAAAATCGGCGCGGATCCCCGCGTCGATTTGAATGTCTCCTGAATTCCTCTCCGGCCTCAACGAACGGCAGCTCGAAGCGGTCACCCTGCCGCACCAGTCGGCGCTGATCCTCGCCGGCGCGGGCAGCGGCAAGACGCGGGTGCTGACGACGCGCGTCGCGTGGCTGATCCAGACCGGCCAGGTGAGCCCATCGGGCCTGATCGCGGTCACGTTCACCAACAAGGCGGCAAAGGAGATGCTCACGCGCATCTCGGCCACGCTGCCGATCAATACGCGCGGCATGTGGGTGGGCACCTTCCACGGGCTCGCCAACCGCATGCTGCGCGTGCATCACCGCGAGGCGGGGCTGCCGCAGCTGTTCCAGATTCTCGACAGCCAGGACCAGCTCGCCGCGATCAAGCGCCTGCTCAAGGGTCTCAACGCGGACGAGGAGCGCTTCCCGGCGCGCCAGGTGCAGTGGTTCATAGCCGCCAACAAGGAAGAGGGGTTGCGCGCCGCGCAGGCTGAAGCGCACGACGAGTTCGCGCGGCGCATGAAGGATTTCTACGCCGCCTACGACGAGCAGTGCAACCGCGAAGGCGTGGTGGATTTCGCGGAGTTGCTGCTCCGCTCCTACGAGCTGCTGGCGGGCAACGAGACACTGCGTGCCCACTACCGGGCGCGCTTCCGGCACCTGCTGGTGGATGAATTCCAGGACACGAACCGCCTGCAATATCGCTGGTTGAAGCTGCTGGCGGCGACCGGCGCCTCTGCCACCGGCGCCATTTTCGCCGTCGGCGACGACGACCAGAGCATTTACGCCTTCCGCGGCGCCTCCAGCGCCAACATGCAGGACCTGCAGCGGGATTTCGCGATCGAGCGCGTCATCAAGCTCGAGCAGAACTACCGCTCGCACGGCCACATCCTGGACGCCGCCAACGCGCTCATCGGCCACAACCGCCGCCGGCTCGGCAAGAACCTGTGGACGGCGGAGGCCAAGGGCGAGCCGCTGCGCGTGTTCGAAGCGGCGACCGACCTCGACGAGGCGGGCTTCATCGTCGACGAGGTGCGGGCGCTCCGCGCCGACGGCGTGGCACTTTCCAATATCGCAGTGCTCTACCGCTCCAATGCCCAGTCGCGGGTGCTGGAACACGCATTGTTCACCGCGAACATGGCGTACCGGGTCTACGGTGGACTGCGGTTCTTCGAGCGGCAGGAAGTGAAGCACGCGCTCGCCTATCTGCGGCTGGTGGCGAACCCGGACGACGACGCGGCGTTTGCGCGCATCGTCAACTTTCCCGCGCGCGGCATCGGCAATCGGAGCATCGAGCAGCTCCAGGAAGCCGCCAGGGCGGCCGGCGGCAGCCTGTGGGCGGCCGCCAGGGCGAAGGCGGAAGGCGGAAGGCGAAAGACGGAAGGGGAAGACGCGTCACCCCCGGCCAAAGGCATTCCAGCCTTCGTCGTCCTGATCGAGCGGATGCAAGAGACGACCAGAGGCCTTCCCTTGCCGGAGGTCATAGAGATCGTGATCGACGCCAGCGGCCTCAAAGCGCATTACCAGGCCGAGCGGGAAGGCGCCGATCGCGTGGAGAATCTGGCGGAGCTCATCAACGCCGCGGCCACCTTCGTCGCCGAGCGCGACGTGCAGCCCGCGGGCGAGGCCGCGGGCATGGACGAGCCCGATGAGCTGACTGCGTTCCTCGCCCACGCCGCCCTCGAGGGCGGCGAGCACCAGGCGGGCGCCGGCGCGGATGCCTTGCAGCTCATGACCGCGCACTCGGCCAAGGGGCTGGAGTTCCACAGCGTGTTCGTGAGCGGCCTGGAAGAGGGATTGTTTCCCCACGAGAACAGCCTGACCGAGGTCGACGGCATCGAGGAGGAGCGGCGCCTGATGTACGTCGCGCTTACCCGCGCCCGGCGCCGGATCTAT
>DATFVY010000252.1:0-3672 GCA_035259925.1 Burkholderiales bacterium | reverse complement strand
GTACCCTGGCATATGCCGCTTGAGCCGTTCGCGAAGCAGGCCGACGGAATCGTCATCGGCAACGGCCCTGGCGACCCGAAAGACCTGGGCCCGCTCATCGCGCAGGTGCGCTCGCTGCTGGACACATACCGCAAGCCGATTTTCGGTATTTGCCTTGGCAACCAGATACTGGCCCTTGCCGCCGGTGCCGATACCTACAAGCTGCCGTACGGCCATCGCGGCGTGAACCAGCCTGTCCAGGACCTGCTGACCAGGCGTTGCTATGTGACCAGCCAGAACCACGGCTACGCCGTGCGCGAAGCGTCCCTGCCCGCGGACTGGGAAACCTGGTTCGTGAACGTCAACGACGGAACCAACGAGGGCATACGCTCGCGCTCGCGCCCGTACTTCAGCGTGCAATTCCATCCGGAGGCGCATCCCGGGCCGCGGGACAGCGCGTTCCTGTTCGACGACTTCCTGCGTCTGGTCAGAGCCCTGCGTCGGAGCTAGACCCATGTACGGTGTCCATACGACAAGGAAGCCGAAGCGGGTCCTGGTGCTCGGATCGGGGGCGCTGCAGATCGGTCAGGCGGGAGAGTTCGATTATTCCGGCTCGCAGGCCATCAAGGCGCTCAAAGAGGAAAAAATCACCACCGTCCTGATCAATCCCAACATCGCGACCATTCAAACCAGCGAGGAGCTCGCCGACCGGATATACCTGGTAGCCGTCACGCCGGAAATGGTCGAAAAGATCATCGCGCAGGAGGACATCGACGCGATACTGCTGTCATTCGGCGGACAGACTGCCCTGAACTGCGGCCTCGCACTGGAAGAAAGAGGCGTGCTGGCGCGCTACGGCATCCAGGTCCTCGGAACTCCGATCTCCAGCATCCGCGATACAGAGGATCGCCGGCTCTTCGTCGAGCGTCTGCGCGAGATCGACGTAACCACTGCGCGCAGCCGCGCGGCAAACTCCTTGCAGGAAGCGAGGGCTGCGGCCAATGAAATCGGCTTCCCGCTGATGCTGCGCAGCGGATTTGCGCTCGGTGGCAAAGGCAGCGGCGTGGTCCGCACTCCGGCCGAGCTCGACGATGCATTGCGGCGAGCGTTCGCCGGGGGCGTGCAACAGGTGTTAGTGGAGGAATACCTCGGTGGCTGGAAGGAGATCGAGTACGAGGTCGTCCGCGATCAGCGCGATAACTGCGTCACCGTCTGCAACATGGAAAATCTGGATCCGATGGGCATACACACCGGCGAATCCATCGTGGTCGCGCCCTCGCAGACGCTGAATGACGAAGAGTATCACCTGTTGCGGTCGGTCTCGATCAGAACGATCCGCCATCTCGGCATCATCGGCGAGTGCAACATCCAGTTCGCACTCGATCCCGGCAGCGCGCGTTACCGCGTGATCGAAGTGAATGCGAGGCTTTCCCGCTCAAGCGCGCTTGCCAGCAAGGCGACGGGTTATCCGCTCGCGTATGTTGCAGCCAAGCTCGCCCTCGGATACACGCTGCCGGACATAGCCAACAGCATCACACGTTGCACGACGGCATTTTTCGAGCCGGCCCTGGACTATATCGTGTGCAAGGTTCCGCGGTGGGACCTCACGAAGTTTCAGGGAGCCTCGACCAGCATCGGCACCGAGATGAAGAGTGTCGGCGAGGTCATGTCTATCGGACGGACTTTTCCCGAAGCGATTCAGAAGGCGCTGCGCATGCTGGATATCTCGGTCAAGGGTCTCGACCCTCATGCGTTCGACTTCGACGACCTGCGCGATGCGCTCTCCAATCCGACGCCGCTGCGGATATTCGCGGTGGCAAGGGCGCTCTCGGAGGGCATGTCGATCAGCGAGGTCCACGCGCTCACCCGTATCGACCCGTGGTTCCTGCATGCGATGCAGCCGGTCGTCGAGATGCACAAGCGCCTGGCCGCGCTGGTGTCGCCGCCGCCGGTGGACCTCCTGCGCGAAGCCAAAGGCCTTGGCTTCTCGGATCAGGCGATCGACAAGGCGACGCGTGCACCGGCGGGCAGCACCCGCGATCTGCGCAACGCCAATGGCATTACGCCGCACCTCTCCCAGATCGACACGCTCGCGGCGGAGTTCCCGGCGGAAACCAACTATCTCTACATGACGTATCACGCGAGCCAGTCCGACACCACCCCTTCCTGGCGCAGGAAGATCATGGTGTTGGGCTCGGGCGTCTACCGGATCGGATCGAGCGTCGAGTTTGATTGGTGCAGCGTGAACGCCGTGCAGGCGGCGACCGCGCTTGGCTACGAAACGATCATGGTCAACTACAACCCCGAGACCGTCAGCACGGACTATGACGTTTGCGACCGGCTTATCTTCGACGAGATCAGCCTGGAAACAGTGATTGAACTCTACCGGCACGAGCAGCCGCAGGGCGTGCTCGTGTGCATGGGCGGTCAGATTCCCAACAATCTCGCCCTGCGCCTGCATCAGGCTGGCGTCAAGATACTGGGGACCAACCCGGAAAGCATCGATACCACGGAAAACCGGAGGAAGTTCAGCGCGCTGCTCGATGAGCTGGAGATAGACCAGCCGCGCTGGCTCCACGTCACGGACGCCAGCGATGCGCAGTCCATGGTCGATCAGCTCGGGGGCTTCCCCGTGCTGGTTCGGCCGAGCTATGTGTTAAGTGGCGCCGCCATGAGCGTTGCGCACGAACCTCACGAGTTGGACCGCATCCTGGCCCGGGCAAGCCGCGTATCGCCCGACCACCCGGTGGTGATGTCCAAGTTCGAAACCCACGCGCGGGAGATCGAGATCGATGCCGTCGCCAACCAGGGCGAAATCGCACTGTGGGCAATCAGCGAGCATATCGAGGACGCCGGCGTCCACAGCGGAGATGCCACGCTCGTGCTGCCGCCGCAAACGCTCTACATCGCGACCATACGCAGGATCAAGCAGATTACTGCAAAGCTGGCGCGCGCGCTCAACATCACGGGCCCCTTCAATCTGCAGTTCCTCGCCAAGCACAACGCGGTCAAGGTCATAGAGTGCAACCTGCGCGCGTCGCGCAGCCTGCCTTTCGTGTCCAAGGTGACGGGCAAGAACTTCGCACGTGCGGCCATGCGCTGCATGCTGGGCGCCCCCCAGGCTTATTCAAGCAACAGCCTGGACCTGGATTTCGTCGGCGTGAAGGTTCCGATGTTTTCGTTTTCGCGCCTGGTGGGAGCGGACCCCATGCTCGGGGTCGAAATGATGAGCACCGGCGAAGTCGGCTGCCTGGGTACGGACCTGAACGAGGCGCTCATACACGGGCTGCTCGCGACAGGTTTTCGAGTCCCGCGCAAGGGAGTACTGCTGTCCCTCGGCCCCGTCGCGGACAAATACTGGTTCGCCGACGAAGTGCGGGTGATCTCGCAGGAACTGCAGCTGCCTATCTTTGCGACCGAAGGCACCGCAGAAATGCTCGCGGAGATCGGCGTACCCTGCACGCCCGTGAGCAAGCGGTCCGGGAATGGACTCAGCGGGCTCGATGTCATCGAAGACGGCAGCGTGGACCTGGTCATCAATATTCCCCGGGAGTACGACGAGCACGGACGCCCGGACGGCTATCTCATTCGCCGCCGGGCGGTGGATACGGGAACCCCCCTGATCGCGGACCTGCAGCTGGCCCGCGCCATCATCGAGGCCTTGCGCTGGCGCAAGCCGGAGTCGCTGCGATT
>DATFVY010000251.1:0-4627 GCA_035259925.1 Burkholderiales bacterium | reverse complement strand
CAGGTACAGGGTCAGCACGGACGCCTTGCTCAAATCGGCCTTGTGCACGTCCAGCACGTGAAAGCTCGCGCGGTCGGCGACGCCGCGCTTCTTCGCCTCGTTGTTGGAGAGCTTGACGAGCTCCGGGTCGATATCCACGCCGAAGCCGCGCGCCTTGTGCTTTTGCACCGCGGTCAGCACGATGATCCCGTCGCCCGAGCCGAGATCGATCACGAAATCGTCCGCGCCCACCTTGGCCATGCGCAGCATCTCGTCCACCACGACCTGCGGCGTGGGCACGAATGGCCCGCCCGTGCGCTGCTGCTCTATATCCACCGCCGCCGCGAGCCGCGCCAGCGGCAGCGCGCCCAGCGCCAGCAGCGCCCTGCGCCTGCCGGTCAAGATCGTCGTTCGCATTGCCTTCTCCGCCGAATCAATGGGAAACCCGGGTCGCGCTCCAGCGGGCGCCGCCCTGCGTTTCTCCGCTCATCTGTATTCCGTTTACGGTACCGGTGTAAGTCTGCGTACCGCCGCCGGGGCTGGTCGCGACGAACCGCACGCTCGACCCCTCTATCCGCCCGCCCTTCAGCTCGAGCACCTGCGCGTCGCGCGTGAATTCGCCCTCGAAGTGCTGGTAGCGCTGCCTCACCTGGAGCGTGAACGACCCGCGCTCGCCCGCCACGCTTCCATTCCACGCGCCCTCCACGGCAGCCGGCACCGTCCACAGGTGCACATTCGATGTCCAGTTGCCGGTGAGGTCGTACTTCTCGTCGGTCTTCACCTCGATGGTGCGGTCGGGCTTCCATTCGCCGAAATCGAAGTCGTGCGAAACGATGCGCGTGCCCGGCTTGAGCTCCTTGAGCAGCTTGGGCCGCAGGCTCTCCATCATGCCCGGCAGGAGGTAGAGCGTGAGCACCGTGGCCCGGCTTACATCGGTCGCGAAGACGTCCTGCTGCAGGAAGCGCACGCGCTCCGCCACACCCAGGCGCCGGGCCGAGGCGTTGGCGAGATCCACGAGCTCGCCGTCGATGTCCACGCCCATGCCGCTCGCCTTGTGGCGCGTCGCGCTGGAAAGCACGATGCGCCCGTCCCCGGAACCGAGGTCGATGACGAAATCCGCCGGCCCCACGCGGGCCAGATCCAGCATGGCGTCCACCACGGTCTGGGGCGTGGGAACGTACGGGCCTCCGCTGCGCACGAGGTCCGCGGCAAACACCGCCGACGCGCACAGCGCGGCGACGACGCAGGCCAGCCTGCCGGGGATTTTCATTCTGGAAATACTACCATTACCTGTTACTGCGTCGCAGATGAAGCGTCGCAGGTGAAGCGTGCATTTGTAACGCACTATCTGAGACGCCCTACCGTTCCTCAAGGCCGACCTGCTGGCGCCAGTCCTTGCCCTTGAAGAACAGGGGCTTCATGGCGAACAGGACGAGCACGGCGCTCATCCCCATCATCGTGGCCGCGATGGGGCGCTCGAAGAAGATGCGGTAGTCCCCTGCGCTCATGGCGAGCGATTGCCGCAGGGACAGCTCCAGCATCGGCGCCAGAACCAGCCCCAGCGCCATCGGTGCGAGGTCGTAGCCGAATTTGCGCAGCACGTAGCCGATCGCCCCCATCGTGAGCAGGATCCAGACGTCGACCACGCTGGAGCTGACGGAATAGGTGCCGAGTATGCAGAAGCACAGGATGCAGGGATAGAGATAGCTGTAGGGGATGCGCAGCAGGTTCACGAACAATCCCACCATCGGCAGATTGAGGACCAGCAGCACGACGTTGCCGACGTACATGCTCGCCACGAACCCCCAGAACAGCTCCGGCTGCTGGGTAATCAGCATCGGCCCGGGCAGGATGCCGTGCACCATGATGGCCGCGATCATCACGGCCGTCACCGGGCTGGTGGGTATGCCGAGCGCCATCATCGGCACGAAGGCGCCGGTGGCTGCTGCGTTGTTGGCGGACTCGGGCCCGGCCACGCCCTCGATCGCCCCGTGGCCAAAGCGCTCCGGATGCTTCGAGATCCTGCGCTCGACCCCGTACGAAACGAACGACGAGATGATGTGCGCGGAGCCGGGGATGATGCCGATGATGAAGCCGAGCCCGCTGCCGCGCGCGATCGGCCCGGCCGAAAGCCGGAAATCCTCGCGCGAGGGCACGAGATCGCGGAGCTTCGGCTGCTGCACCCGGGGCGCGGCCGCCTGGCTCGCGCTGAGCAGGATCTCGGACACGCCGAACAGCCCCACCGCGACCGGGACGATGCCCACGCCGTCGCCCAGCTCCACGATGTCGAAGCTGAAGCGGGTGTAGCCGCTCATGATGTCGATCCCGATCATGCCCAGCATCAGGCCCAGCACCGCCGATGCCAGCGTCTTCAGCATCGAGCCCCCGCTCATGTAGGCGAGGATGAACAGCCCCATCAGGAGCAGCGCGGTGTACTCGGGCGGCCCGAACCGCAGGGCGAAGCTTGCCAGCGTCGGCGCCATCAGCATGAGGCCCACCACGCCCAGCGTACCGGCGACGAACGAGCCGATCGCGGCGATCGCCAGCGCCGGGCCGGCGCGCCCGTTCTGGGTCATCGCGTAGCCGTCCACGCAGGTCATCACCGACGCCGCCTCGCCGGGTATGCGCATCAGGATCGAAGTAGTGGAGCCGCCGTACATGGCGCCGTAGTAGACACCCGACAGCAGCACGACGGCGATGATGGGATTCAGGCCGAACGTCGCCGGCAACAGCAGGCTGATTCCCGCCAGCGGTCCGAGCCCCGGCATCATCCCCACCAGCGTGCCGATCACGCAACCCAGGAAGGCGTACACCAGTATCGAGGGCTGGAGCGCGACCGAGAACCCCAGCATCAGGTTGTTGAAAGTTTCGATCATTGCCAGGTGACGACTGACGGCTAACGACTGACGGCAGTTTCGCCATCCGCCATTCGCCATCCGCCATTCGCCATCATCAAAAACCCCACGGGCTTCTGGGCAATGGCACGCGCAGCAGGTCGCCGATCACGTAGAACGAGGCGAGGCTGAAGCCCAGCGCGACCAGCGCCACCGGCAGCGGGCGCCGGCGCTCGAGCACGCCGAGGAAGAAGACGAGGAGCGCGATCATCGTGAGCCGGTAGCCGATGCGCTCGAGCGCGAAGGTGGCCGCCGCGCAGGCCGCAAGGATCACGATCGCACGCGTCGCTTCCGACCACCTGACCGCCGCGAGCGGGACCGACTTTCCGCCCCACACGGCAACGAACAGTCCGATAGTCCCCAGGAGAACAGCCAGCAGCAGCGGCAGGTAGCCCGGTCCAGGCTCCTGCAGCGTCCCGAGCGGGAAGGCGCGGTTTTCCCAGCCGACGTACACGGCCAGGGCGATGAGCATCAACCCCGAGAATTGATCGCTACGGAGGCCGCGGCCGCCGGATGAGGGAGATTCCGCCAGGGGGTTTTCCGTCACCGCGTCACTTCGTCACTGCCTCACTGCCTCACTTCTTTTCTTCCACCTTGCCGACGACCTTGACGAGGGCGGCCAGCCGCTTGGCGTCGGCGTCCCAGTACTTCTGGAACTCCGGCGCGTCCTTGTACTGGACGAGGGAGCTCACCTTGGCCATCGCGCCCTTGAAATCGGGGTCTTCCACGGCCCTCCGCGCCGCGTCGCGCAGCACCTTGGCGGCGGACTCGGGCGTGCCCTTGGGCACGAACATGCCGGCCCAGATGTAGTACTCGACGTCCTTGTAGCCCAGCTCCCGGAACGTGGGCACATCCGGATACGAAGGGTGGCGCTCGGCGCCCCAGCCCGCGATCGTGCGCAGCTTGCCCGCCTTCACGTGGGAGCTGATCGCGGCCGGCCCACCGGCCGTGAGCTCGACGTGCCCGCCCAGCACCGCGATGATCGCGGGCCCGCCTCCCGGCGTCGGCAGGTGCCGCATCTTGATTTTCGTGGCGTGCAGGAACATCTCCATCGGCATGTGCAGCGCGCCATAAATGCCGGAGGACGAATAGGACAGCTCGCCCGCCCGCGTCCGCGCAAGCGCGATCAGCTCCTTCGCGTTCCTTACCGGCAGCGAGGGGTGCACGACCAGGATGGTCGGGTCCGCCGTAATGAGCGCGATGGGCATGAACTGGTCGAGCGAATAAGCGGGCTTGCGGTTGAACAACTCGTCGGCCGCGGGTATGACCGAAATACTCGAAAGCGCCATCAGCACGGTGTAGCCGTCGGGCTTGGCATTGGCGACCGTGGCGTTCCCCACCGCGCCCGCCGCCCCCGGCCGGTTCACCACCGCGACCGGCTGCTTCAGCACCTTTTCCATCGCGGCGGCGGTCGGCCGGCCCGTGATGTCCGCGACGCCGCCGGGCGGGAACGCCACGATCATCGAAATGGCGCGGCTCGGAAACGCCTCCTGCGCCACGGCCGGTATCGCCAGCATGCAACCGGCCAGCAGTGCCAGATGATTCTTCATTCTTGCTCCTCGCAGATCTTGTGGGCCTTGCCCATCACCCATCACTGATCACCCGTCACGGGGTTACTGATCGGCCCTGGCGCCCGAGATCTTCACGACCTTTGCCCACTTGGCGATGTCGGCGTGAAGATAGCTCTCGAATTCCGCAACCGTCATCGTCATGGACACCGCTCCCTGGTCGCCCCAGGTCTTCTTCACGTCCGC
>DATFVY010000250.1:0-4762 GCA_035259925.1 Burkholderiales bacterium | reverse complement strand
TGGATCTACGCGCTGCTCGTCTCCAACCTGGAAGACCCGGCGCGCGACCTCACAGCCGACGAGATCGCGCAGGCGCTGGGGAAGAGCCTCGCCGTGCTGCGGCAGGTGCGCGAGAAGCTCGGCATCGTGAACTGGTCTCCGGTGAACCTCTTCATCACCACCGGCAAGCAGCTCGTCGCCGTGCGCTATTGCTTCGATTTCGGCTGCTACCGGACCGACAATCCGGCGCTGGTGTCGGAAGCCAGCTTCAACTACCACAGCCTGTGGTACACGTCGGGTCGCGAGTATGGCTACCACGACGGCGAGTGGAAGATGGTGGGCGGCGCGGACACGGCCAATTCCATCATGATCGCCTCCGAGCCGCTGACGCGCGACATCTCCACCTGGCTCGAAGTGCCGGAGTACTCGATGATCTACGCCGATACGCGCTCCGGCAAGCCTACCGTCGAGGTTCATTACCTCGACTGAGGTTGGCCGGTCGCGTCTTCCTCCTCGAGCTTGGGCACGACGTCCTGGGCACCGAGGGCGCGCTGCAGTTCTTCCGCTTTCTTCTTCTCCTGCCGGCTGCCGCGGATGCGCGCCTGGCTGACGATGCGCGTGAGATGGATGTTGGTGCGCGCCAGCGACTGCAGCAGGTCGCGGCTGATCGCGTCCTGGAACTTCGCGGCGGCGGGATCGGTGCCCGCAAAGAGCGCGGCGAACGCCCCCCTGGGAATTTCCAGCAGCACGGTGCGCTCGCGCGCGGCAGCGCTCATGCTGTAGACCTGGTCTTCGATCAGGGCGAGCATCCCGCACAACCGCCCCGGACCCAGCACGCCGATCCGGTGGCGGCGGCTGTCTTCCGCGTGCAGGATTTCCACCGCGCCTCGCACCACGACGTAGGCGGCGGTGCCAGGGTCGCCCTGCTGGAACAGGATGCGGCCGCGCTTGAGCTCGAGTACCTCCGTCTGCCGGACGAAACCGGCGAGCTCGACGGGGCTGAAGCGCTTGAAGATCGGCAGCAGCGGCAGAAACGAGCGGTAATCGAACGAGCACTGGCCGCGGCGCAGGTCCGCGGGCTCCGCGGTTTCGCCCGACAGTGGCGGCGCCGCGCTCTCCGGGGCATCCGCCGCGACGATTTTCGAGTTCAGCTCGCGCAGCCGCTGGCACAACGTCCGGGTAATGCGGCGCTGAATCGTGAAGGCGGCGCGATTGCGCTGGGCCAGCATCATGCGGAAGGCATCGCGCTCCACCACGTGGCCCGAGACCGCGGTGTGCGCGACCACGGTCGCCGCGCGCTTGCCGGTCTCCAGCAGCGCCGCTTCGCCCAACGTGCTGCCGGGACCGAGCGTGGCCAGCACCGCCTCGCCGCCGCCGGGCAGCGTGGCCACCACGTTCGCCGTTCCGGATTCGATGATGTAGGCGCTGTCGGCGGCCTGCCCCTGCCGGACCACCTGGGCGGAGGGGGGAAAAGTGACCGGCTGGAAGATGTGCATCAGCGCCTCCAGCTCGGCGGCCTCGATACCCGCAAAAAGCGGGATCCCGCTGATCAGTTTTTCTGCGGCGCGGTCCACTTGAGTGACTCGCAATCTAGAATGGCCGGAAAAGTATAACAAGAGGCGAGCTCGGGAATCGTTGTCCGGATGCGATGGTGCGATGAAAACAGTCCTGACCGCATTGGCCGTGATGGTGCTTGGGCTTCGCGCGGTCGCGCCCGTCCAGGGACAGGGGAGCGAGTGGGAGAGGCTCAACAGCGAGGCGATGTCTCTCTACGAGCAGGGTCGGTACGATCGCGCCATTGTTGCGGCAAACAGGGCGTTGCAGGCCGCCGAGCAGGCGCTGGGCCCGGATCACCCCGGGGTGGCCACCAGCCTGAGCATCCTCGCGGGACTGTATAGAACGCTGGACCGATACGAGCAGGCAGAAGCGCTCTACCGGCGCTCGCTGGCGATCCGGGAGAAGGCGCTCGGTCCGGATCACCTCGAAACGGCGACGAGCCTGAACGACCTCGCGGGGTTGTACAGGGTCCAGGGCCGGCACACGCAGGCCGAGTTGCTCTACAAGCGCTCCCTCGCCATCCGGGAGAAGGCCCTGGGACCGGAGGCGCCCGATGTCGCCACGAGCTTGAACAATCTCGCGGTGCTGTACAGCAACCTGGGGCGGTACTCGCAGGCCGAGCCGCTCTACCAGCGCTCGCTGGCGATCCGGGAGAAGGCGCTCGGTCCCGACAGCCCCGATGTCGCCAGGAGCCTGCACAATCTCGCGGTGCTCTACCATTCCCAGGGCCAGCTTGCGCGGGCGGAGGCGTTCCTCGGCCGCTCGCTCGCCATACGGGAAAAGGCGCTCGGACCGGATCACCCCGACGTGGCGACGAGCCTGGAGAATATGGCGGCGCTCCTTAGAGAGTCCGGCAGGGACAGCGCGGCCGACGCCCTTGCCAAGCGAGCCGCCGCCATTCGTGCACTGCAGCGGCGGGCGGAAAAGTGACCGGCTGGAGGATGCGGGGAGGCTCGGGTTCTCAGTTAGCGACGATGCCGGCGTCCTTGATGACCTTCGCCCACTTGTCGAACTCGGAGCGTATGTACGCCGCGAATTCCTGAGGCGTGCTGGTCCGGACTTCGAGCCCCTGGGAAAGCAGCAGCTGCTTCACGTCGGGAGCGTGCAAAGCCTTGCCGATCTCGGCATTAAGCCGGTCGATGATCGGGCGCGGCGTCTTCATGGTCGTCACGACGCCGTACCAGTTGTCGGCTTCGAACCCGGGCAGGCCGGCCTCGGCGACGGTGGGGAGCTCGGGCAGTATCACGGAGCGCTTCGCCGTCGTGACCGCGAGCGCGCGGATCTTGCCGGCCTTGACCTGAGGTACCGCCGTCGGCGCCGACGAGAATATGAGCTCGATCTGCCCGGCGAGCAGCGCGATCATGGCCGGCGCGCCGCCCTTGTACGGGATGTGCACCATCTTGACGCCGGCCATGCCGTTGAAAAGCTCGCCAGCGAGGTGCCCCGCGTTGCCCGCGCCGGAAGACCCGTAGCTCAGCTTGTCCGGCTGCGCCTTCGCCAGAACAATCAGCTCCTTCACGGTCTTCGCCTGCACTGACGGGTGCACGACCAGGACGTTGCTCCCCGAGGTCGCCCAGGTGATTGCGGCAAGATCGCGCAGCGGATGGTAGGTAAGCCCCTTGTAGAGGTGCGTGTTGACCGCCAGCCCGCCGATCGAGCCGACCATGATGGTGTAGCCGTCGGGCGCTGCCTTGGCGACAATGTCCGAAGCGATGCTGCCCGCCGCTCCGGCCCGGTTGTCCACGATCACCTGCTGACCGAGGGCGGCGTTTAGCTTCGGCTGTATCGCGCGGGCGGTGATGTCGAGTCCACCGCCCGGCGCGTTCGCGGCAATGAAACGTATCGGCCTGCTTGGATAATCGCCGCCCTGCGCGAGCGTGGCGCCCGCAAATCCGGCCAGCACAAGACCTGCGACCAATGCCGTGGTATCGACTCGACTACGGAATGCTCCGAACACGTCGCTCTCCTGGGTTATCATCTGCGTCCGGGAAATTATAACTGGTCGAAACAGGAGGAGAGGATGCGCGCTTTCGCAAGAACGTCGACGCTGGCGCTCGCCGCATTGTGCTTCGCGCCGGCAGTCGCGCTATCGCAAGCCGCCTACCCCAGCAAGCCGATCCGCGTGATCGTGCCCTTCCCCGCCGGCGGCGGAGTGGACTATATCGGGCGCATCGTGAGCAAGGGGCTGAGCGAGCGCCTCGGCCAGCAGGTGGTGGTGGACAACCGGCCCGGCGCCAACGCCATCGTCGGGCTCGAGGCGCTGAAGATAGCTCCGCCCGATGGCTATACCCTGGCGGCCGCGTCAGCGGGACCGCTTGCGGTGAATCCATTCGTCTATGCCAAGCTGCCGCACGACACGGTGAAGGACTTCACCTATATCGCCAACATGGTTGCGTTCCCGCTGCTGCTGGTGTCGCATCCTTCGCTGCCGGTGAAGAACGTGAAGGAACTGATCGCGCTGGCGAAGACGCGGCCGAACGAAATCTCCTACTCCTCGCCCGGCTCCGGCAACACCGGCCACCTCGCCGCAGCGCTGTTCGATTCCCTGGCCAAGGTGCAGACTGTCCACGTCCCCTACAAAGGCACGGCGCCGGCCGTCATTGCCGTGCTGTCCGGGGAGACCCAGCTCACCTGGAGCAGTATCCCCGCGATATTGCCCCATGTCCGCTCCGGCCGTGTTCGGGCACTCGGGGTAGGCACCGCCCAGCGCATCCCGTCGCTCCAGGACGTTCCTACTGTCGCCGAAGCGGGACTGCCCGGCTACGAGTGCACGGCGTGGGGCGGGATGATCGGTCCGGCCAACATGCCGCGAGACATCGTGCTGCGGCTCTCCAAGAAAATCATCGCCACGCTCAGCCAGAAGGACGTGATGGAGCGGATGCTGTCCGAAGGCACCGTGGCGACGCCCTCCGGGCCCGACGAGTTCCTCGCTTACCAGAAGTCCGAGCTCAAGAAGTGGGGAGCGGTGGTGAAGCTCGCCGGCATCAAGCCGGAGTGAGGCAGTGAGGCAGTGAGGCAGTGAGGCAGTGAGGCAGTGAGGAGACAACAGCGCACTACCTGAAGTTCGTCACTTCGTCACCTCGCTGGCAATGGCATCCCCCATCTCAGTAGTACTGGCCTTGCCGCCGAGATCGGCGGTAAGGTGCTTCGCCTCCGCGATCACCCGGTCCACTGCGGCGTCGATGAGCTGGGCGGCGCGGGTTGCTTTTTCCTCTCCCCGCTTGCG
>DATFVY010000249.1:0-2464 GCA_035259925.1 Burkholderiales bacterium | reverse complement strand
GCGCTGCTGAAAAAGCTGGGCAAGCGCCCGCTCGACTACTTCAAGATGTTCTACGGCGACACCTCGGTAAACGGCTCGGCGCCGGCGATCCGCTGCGGCCTCGACTTCTTCGGGCCCGACCGGGTGCTGTTCGGCACCGACTGCCCGTTCGACCCGGAGGGCGGCCCGACTTTCATCCGCGAGAGCATCCGCGCGATCGACTCGCTCAAGCTGTCCGAAGCGGTGCGCAACAAGGTCTACTACGGCAATGCCCAGAGAATGCTACGCATGGGCCCTGCCGCGGCGCCCGCGAAGCGGCGAAAGAAATAGCATGCCCACCAGTCACCAGTCACGAGTCACGAGTCACTTGCCCTCAGCCGGTCCCGCGGACCCGCTGCTGATCGAGGACCTGGTCGCGGCGAACCGCATCCTTGCGCTGGAGGGCGTGCTCGACGGCTGGGGGCACGTGAGCGTGCGCCACGACCGCGACCCCGACCGCTACCTGCTGTCGCGCAACCTCGCGCCCGAGCTGGTGGGCGTCGAAGACATCCTCGAGTTCGATCTCGACAACAGCCCGGTGGAGGTGGCGGAGCGCGACCTCTACAGCGAGCGCTTCATCCACGGCGAGATCTACAAGGCGCGCCCCGACGTGAAGGCGATCGTGCACACTCACGCGCCGCCGATCATTCCTTTCGGAGTGACCAGCGTGCGGCTGCGGCCCCTCTACCACCGCGCGGCATTCATCGCGCTCGGGGTGCCGATATTCGAGATCCGGGACGCGGCGGGCATGACCGACATGCTGATCCGCGACCCGGCGCTCGGCCGCGCGCTGGCGAAGAGCATCTCGGACAAGCCGGCGGTCCTCATGCGGGGGCACGGCGCGACCGTCGTCGGGCCCTCGATCCCGCGGGTCGTCGCCCGCAGCATCTTTCTCGCGCTAAACGCCCGGCTGCAGGCCCAGGCCATGCTCATGGCCCAGGGCGGACCGATCAACTACCTCGACCCGGAAGAGGCGCGCCTGATCGAAGCGCGCGAAGGCTACGGGCTGGCGCGGGCGTGGAACGCGTGGAAGCGCAGGGCGCTCCAGCAGCTGTGACGCCGGTCAGACCGGCAGCGTGTTGAGGTAGGCCAGGCCGTTCAGCAGCGCCATCGCGAGCATCGAAATTCCTCCGGCGACGATCGCGAGGTTCATCCACCACGACAGCAGCACCCGCTGCGCCGTGACGACGGGCTCGCCGTTCCAGTACAGCCGCCCGCGCTCGTCGATTCCAAGCGCGCCCTTGACCCCGTCGGCAAACTCGACTTTGTACAACTCCCGGACTTTGAGCATGGTGGCTCTCCCTACGTCTACATGTCGTAGGGATTGACAGGCGGGGAGCGGGTTAGTTGCCGGAAGAAACGGGGAAATCCGGCTACGGCTCGGTATCCTTTCGGACCCGCCCGCGCTTGAAGCGCAGGAAAATGCCAAGAGATGCCGCCGCGAGGATGGCGGCAGCGAACAGCTTGCCGAGAAACAGTGCAAGGGCAGTCCCGGTCAGCCCGGTCGCGAGCAGAGCCAGGTAAAGGAAAGGCTCGAAACCCGCCGGATCGAATGCCTGCTTGAGGCGGCGTAGCATGATGCGCCCTGGTCTACAGAATGAAACTGACCGAGCTCAGCCCGCCCAGCTCCATGGAGTCGATGACCGCGTCGCGCCGCGCGATCCTGAGCTTGCCGCCCTCCACCCGCAGCACGTAGCGGTAGTGCCCGACGAAAGCGCGGATGCCTTCGTTGCGGCGGAAGCGGTGCACGGTGAAATTCGCCTCGACCTTCAGCGTCGCGCCGTTGCGCTCCGTGATGCGCACGTTGGAGATCATGCGGCGCGTGCGCGAGGGCGGATACTCGGCGTGGGCGTCCGGCTTCTTCAGGCGCGCGACGCGGGCGCGTATGCGGTGGATATCGTCGGCGATGATGAACAGCGTGTTCTTCGAGTCGGCCTGGGGGCGGTCGTTGGACGGCACCTCGTAGACCGCGTCGCCGGTCAGCAGCCCGAGCCAGTCGTCGAGCCGCCAGGCGTCGAGCAGCGCCGCCTCTTCGTAGAGAAACTCCTCCACCTGCTGTCGCGTCACTGTCTTCGCTTCGCTCATGCTCTTATTGGACGCCGATAAACGCCAATGAACGCAGGTGAAAAACAGGGACTCATGTTTCTCTTGATCTTATCGGCGTACATCGGCGTTCATCTGCGTCTTCACTCTGCTCTTGAAGAGGTTCGTATCAACTTATCCCATTGCGTCCAGAACCCGCGCAGGTGCGGCTCGTCGGTGTTGAGCTGCTCGTCGGGCTTGGCCATGCCGCGGCTGACTTCCATCCAGGGCACCTCACGGTAGGTGCTCATGCCGGCCTGCAGCGATTCCAGCACCTCGATATCGTCCGGGGTAGCGAACCCGCCGGGGCCATAGAAGGTGAGGAAGCTGTCGAGGCGCACGGCGCGCGCGATGGGCGACTCCT
>DATFVY010000248.1:0-4167 GCA_035259925.1 Burkholderiales bacterium | reverse complement strand
CGTCCAGCCCCGCGGCGCGTATCGTGCCGGCCTTCAGCGCCGCGATGAGCGCGGCGTCGTCCACCACGCCCCCGCGCGTCGAGTTGACCAGGATTGCCGTGGGCTTCATGAGCTTCAACTCGCGCGCGCCGATCATGTGATGGGTTTGCGGCGAATACGGCACCTGCAGAATGACAAAGTCAGACTGCTTCAGGAGCTCGTCTTTTCCAGCGTAGGTGGCGTTGACGCGCTTCTCGATGTCCGGCGCAACACGCTTGCGGTTGTGGTAGAGCACCTTCATCTCGAAGCCCGCGGCGCGGCGCGCGATCGCCTGACCGATTCGTCCCAATCCGAAGATGCCGAGCGTCGCGTGGTGCACGTCCACGCCCAGCCATTGCTTGAGGCGCCAGCCGGTCCATTCGCCCGCGCGCACGCGCCGCTCGAGCTCCGTGATGCGCCGCGCGGCTCCGAGCATCAGCGTCCACGCGAGATCGGCCGTGGAGTCGTCGAGCACGCCCGGCGTATTGGTCGCCATGATCCCGCGCGCGGTGCAGGCGGCAAGATCGATGTTGTTGTAGCCAACAGCGATGTTCGCCACCGCCTTGAGGCCGGGGCAGCGCTCGATGAGCCGCGCGTCCACGCGGTCGGTCAATGCGCACATGAGGCCGCTCCTGTCCGCCAACCGGCGCGCGAGCGCCTCCGGGTCGAGCGCGACGTCGCTCTGGTTGGAATCGACCTCGCAATGCCCGGCCAGGTAGTTCAGCGTCTCGTCGAATACTTCGCGCGTCACCAGTACCTTCGGCTTCATGCAGCTCCCCGCCTTTCACGATCGATCCAGATATTACGGCAGTGCGTCTCGGGAACAAACAGCGCCGCCGCCACTGCGATGCCGGCGAAAGCCGTGAGCAGCACCATCCCGGGCAGGTAGGTCGCGGCGGAATGAACGGCGCCGGCCGCGCCGCGGTCGACGAGCCAGCCCACCAGCGGCTGCAGCAGGCCGACGGCCAGGAAACCGCTAGTGTTGACCAGGCTGATGGCGATGCCCGAGTAGCGCGGCGGATTCAGCTCCTTCGCGCACGCCCACGACAGGGTCATGCCGCAAACGCTGAGTCCCATCACGGCGCTCACTGCGTAGCCCGCGCCAGGAAGCGAGGCGGCCCCGGCGAGCCACGCCGCCCAGCACGCCAGGTAAGCAAGCGCGGAGCCGACGATGAGAGGCCTCCGTCGCCCCACGCGGTCGGAAAGCGCCCCGATCACGCCTTGCGAAAGCGCGAGGCAGACCAGCATGACGCTCGTGTGCTGCGTGGCTTCGATGGCCGACATGCCGTAGCCGTGCACGAAGTACGGCACCGCCCACAGGCTCACGAAGGTCATGTAGCTGCCCGACATGCCGAAGCCGAACCAGAAACACGGCCAGGTTCCCGGACTGCGCGCCACCAGGTCCAGGCCCTCGCGCCAGCGCAGCGGACTGCCGGGCGTCGCTCGCCGCTCCGCCGCCGGGCCGGCGGGCCGGTCCCTTACGATCAGCGCGATCGCCACGCCGAGCAGGAGCGAGGCGGCGCCGGCCGCGGTGAACACTACGCGCCAAGAAACCAGCGTCACGGCCCACGCCAGCGGCGCCGCGGCCGCCAGCGCGCCCGTGAGCCCGATCATGGCGCCGATGCCGGTGATCGTGGCGAAGCGGTTCTCCGGGAACCATTCCGCCGCGAGTTTCAACATCGAAACGAACGCGACCGAGACGCCCAGGCCCGCCAGCGCGCGCCCTATGATCGCCGCGGCCACCGAGTCCGCGCTGGCGAACAGCAGCGAGCCGATGCCAGCGACCAGGCATCCCGCCGCAAGCACGCGCCGCGGGCCCACAGTGTCGTTCAGCACGCCCGTGGGCACCTGCATCAAGGTGTAGATCACGTAGTAGGTTGCTGCCAGCGCGCCGAGCATGGCGCCGCCGATCACGAACGAGCGCTGCAGCTCGTCAGCAATCGCCGCGGGCGCCACGCGATGAAAGAAGGACAGCCAGAACGCGCTTGCTGCAAGCGCGAATATCAGCCAACCCTGCCGAAACCCTGCATCAATCCTGGACGGCATCCTCGAATACCGCGCGATGAGCGGCGTGGAGGGTCCGTTCCGGCGCGCGGAGCCAAACCGGCGCGGGCGTCCGGTTTAGCGTCACTTGTAGAGAACGTGCGGCAGCCACAGCCCGATGCCCGGGAACAGGTAAAGCAGCACCAGGGCGACGATTTGGATGCCCATGAACGGCATCATGCCGGCGAAGATCTGGTTCAACGTGACGTGCGGCGGCGAGACACCCTTCAGGTAGAACGCCGCCATCGCCACGGGCGGCGACAGGAACGCGGTCTGGAGGTTCAGCGCCACCAGCAATCCGAAGAACAGGGGATCGATGTTGAAGTGCGGCAACAGCGGGATGAAGATCGGCATGAAGATGATGATGATCTCCGTCCACTCGAGCGGCCAGCCGAGTATGAAGATGATGAATTGGGCCAGGATCATGAACTGGACCGGCGTCATGTCGAGCGAGAGCACCCATTTCTCGATCAGCTCTTGGCCGCCGAGCAGCGCGAAGGCGGCCGAGAAAATGCCGGAGCCGACGAAGAGCCAGCACACCATTGCGCTGGTGCGTGCCGTCAGGAACGACGATTCCTTGATCAGCGTCCCGAATTCCCTCAGCGTGCTGACCGTGATTGCGCCCATGCGCCCGCTCGCCCCGGTTTCGCGCCAGTGGCCAACAAAGCGATAGACCAGCACCATGATGAATCCGCCGAACGCGCCGACCGCCGCCGCCTCGGCGGGCGTCGCCAGACCGAACACGATCGAGCCCAGCACGGCGAGGATCAGCAGCGCGAGCGGGAAGAACGAAGTGAGCAGCTGCTTGAACACCTCGAGCCGCTCCCAGTTCCACACCCAGTGAACCAGGCCGATAACTCCGGCGCCGATGGCGAGCACTATCCAGTACCAGAGGGGGACCGGCAGCCGTTCCTGGCTGCCGGTCTTCCCCGCCGCCTGCGTGGCCTGTTCTCCCGTTGGCTGGGCCGCCGATCCGGGTTCCGCCGTGCTTTCGGCGGCTGGTCCTTCCGGCGCAGCCTGCTCACCCGGCGCGGCGCCGGCGGCCTCCGGCTCGGGATCCGGCTGACCGATGAGGCCGGTTTCCTGCTCCTGCGAGGTCGCCGCCGCGGCATATTCGCCGCCCGCCTGGATAAGCCCCGCGGTGCTGGCTTCGACGTCCGGCGCTGTGGCCGAGCGGAAAGTAACGGCCAGCAAGGCGCCGATGGCGAGCGCCGGCAGGACCGTCAGCACAAGCTGCCCGAATATGGTTCGCTTCGCGACGCCGCTGGCGTAGCGTCCCGTCAGCGAATGCCACAGCACCGCGAGCGGATGGCCGCCGCGGCGGGACAGTTCCTGGGAGTGCGCGGGAAGCGGGACCCGCTGCTCAGCCTCTGAAAGCGGCGGCATGAGGTGCGGCTTCCATTTCGCCAGAACGATGACGTAGCCGACGTACAGCGCCGCCAGCATGAATCCCGGAAAAAAAGCACCGGCATAGAGCTGCACCACCGACACGCCGGCCGTCGCGCCGTAGACGATCAGCAGAACGGAGGGAGGAATCAGGATGCCGAGGCAGCCGCCTGCGGTGACCGCGCCTGCGGAAATCCTGACGTTGTAGCCCGCCTTGAGCATGGCGGGAAATGCGAGCAGCCCCATCAGCGTCACGCACGCCCCGACGATGCCGGTGGCGGTGGCGAAGATCGCGCAGGTGACGATGGTTGCCACCGCGAGCGATCCCGGCACGCGCGAGGTCGCGAGATGCAGGCTCTTGAACAGCCGGTCGATGAGCTGGGCCCGCTCGACCAGGTAGCCCATGAACAGGAACAGCGGGATCGCGATCAGCACGTCGTTCGACATCACGCCGTAGGTGCGCTGCACGAACAGATCGAGTGTCTGCGGGACGGCGATCGACGGGTTGACGCTCCAGTAGGCAAGCCAGGCGAAGAACACGCCCATGCCCATCAGCGTGAAGGCGGTGGGAAACCCGAGCATGATCGTGACCACGATCAGCGCCAGCATGATCAGGCCGAGATGCCCGAGATCGTTCTTGTCGAGGTGGCCATCCACGAATCCCGCCCAGGGTATGTACACGATGATCGGAATGATGATCAACGCCATCAGCGAGAAGCC
>DATFVY010000247.1:0-4724 GCA_035259925.1 Burkholderiales bacterium | reverse complement strand
CTGCCGCTCTCGCTGATGGGTGCCGCCGGCGTGTTCTTCAACATCATCATCATGGTGCTCAACCTGGTGCCGCTACCGCCGCTCGACGGCGGGCGCATCGTGGTGAGTCTTCTGCCCCATCGCCTCGCCTGGCGATTCGCGCGCATCGAGCCATACGGCTTCGTCATACTGCTGCTGCTCCTTTTCACCGGCGTGCTGGGATACCTGCTCCTGCCGCCGATTGCCGCGTTGATGCAGCTGATCGCTGCGCTGTTCGACCTTTCGGCAAGCGACCTTGCCCGGTTGACCAGCATCATCTGAGCCATGTTCACCAACCGCGTGCTTTCCGGCATGCGCCCGACCGGCGCGCTGCATCTCGGCCACTACCACGGCGTACTCAAGAACTGGATCAAGCTGCAGCATGAATACGAATGCCTGTATTTCGTCGCTGATTGGCATGCGCTGACGACACATTACGAGACGCCCGAAGTCGTCGAGCAAAACGTCTGGGAGATGGTGGTGGACTGGCTCGCGGCGGGAGTGGACCCGGCCCAGGCGACCCTGTTCGTCCAGTCGCGGGTTCCCGAGCACGCCGAGCTGCATGTGCTGCTGTCCATGGTGACGCCGCTGGGTTGGCTCGAGCGCATTCCGAGCTACAAGGACCAGCAGGAAAAGCTGGCCGACAAGGACCTCTCGACATACGGCTTTCTGGGCTACCCGCTGCTCCAGAGCGCCGACATCCTCATCTATCGCGCGACCCTCGTGCCGGTCGGCGAGGACCAGGTGCCGCACATCGAGTTTACGCGCGAAGTGGCGCGGCGCTTCAACCACGTGTTCGGCCGCGAGGAAGGCTTCGAGCAGAAGGCCGAGGCAGCCATCAAGAAGCTGGGCGCCAAGCGGGCGCGGCTCTACCGGCAGCTGCGCACCAAGTTCCTCGAGAAGGGTGACGCGGCGGCGCTGTCCGAAGCCCGCACGCTCGTGGACGATGCCCAGAACCTGCCCATGGGAGATCGCGAGCGATTGTTCGGATATATCGAGGGTGGCGGCAAGGTGGTGTTGACCGAGCCGCAGGCGCTGCTGACGGAAGCTTCGAAAATGCCCGGCCTCGACGGTCAGAAAATGTCGAAGTCCTACAACAACACGATCGGCCTGCGCGAAGACCCCGAGAGCATCGCGAAGAAGATAAAAACGATGCCTACCGATCCTGCGCGGGTGAAGCGCTCCGATCCCGGGGATCCGGAGAAGTGCCCGGTCTGGCAGTTCCACCTGGTCTATTCCGACGACAAGCGCAAGAGGTGGGTGCAGGAAGGCTGCCGCAGCGCGGGCATCGGCTGCCTCGAGTGCAAGCAGCCGATCATCGACGCCGTCGTGGAGGAACAGAAGCCGATGCGCGAGCGGGCGCAGCGCTACCTGGACGATCCGACGCTGGTGCGCAGCATCATCGCCGACGGCTGCGAGAAGGCGCGCAAGCAGGCGCAGGAAACGCTGCGCGAGGTGCGGCAGGTGATGGGGTTGAATTACACCTGAGAGCCTTCGCGCTGGTCTGCAAGTCCCTGTTTTGTCCGGCCAAAAGCCTGTAGAATAGCGAGCAATGCCAGCATCGCCTTTGCCGGGCGGTGGGCTCCTGGCCCTTCGACCGGACTTCCCGACCGGCGGCTCTTCCCCAGCCGGCAGGCGAGGTCCCCCCCAGAATCCTCCAAGCGGCGACCGGTTTGCCGACGGCCGGTGCATTTCGCCATGATGGAATCCGTTACCGAGACACCGATCGCAACGGTTTACGGCCAGCCGCTGCACGAGGTGCCGCGCGATCTGTATATCCCGCCCGACGCGCTGGAAGTTTTTCTCGAGCAGTTCCAGGGACCGCTCGATCTCCTGCTCTACCTGATCCGCAAGGAAAACATCAACGTCCTCGACATTCCGATGGCGGCGTTGACCGCCCAGTACCTCGAGTACGTCGAGCTGATGCGGACGCGCTCCCTCGAGCTTGCGGCGGAGTACCTCCTGATGGCGGCGTTGCTGATCGAGATCAAGTCGCGAATGCTGCTGCCGCGGCCGGTGATCGGCGACCTGGAGGAAGATCCACGCGCCGAGCTGGTGCGGCGCCTGATGGAATACGAGCGCATGAAGAATGCGGCGCGGCGCCTGAACGAGCTGCCTCTGGCAGGGCGGGACTTCGCGCTGGTGCAGGTCCTGTTCGAGAAGTCGATGGCGGAGCAGTTGCCCGATGTCCGGACGGAGGACCTGCGCACCGCATGGCTGGCCCTGCTGACGCGCGCCGCCGTCAACCGCCACCACCACATTACCCGGGAGCAGCTGTCGGTGCGCGATTACATGACCCGCATCCTGCGCCGCTTGCAGGAAGCGCGCTATGTCGAATTCCGGGATCTCTTCGACCCCGCGCAGGGCATCGCTGTGCTGGTGGTGACATTCCTTTCACTGCTCGAGCTCGCGCGCGAGAGTCTCGTCGAGATCAGCCAGCAGGCGGCGTACGCGCCCATCTACGTGAGATTGAAGGGCGGCCACCTGACGGCCGTGGAATGACTGGAAGGACTCCGACAATGCCGAACCTCGACTTGGGATACATCAAGACACTGCTAGAAACCGCACTACTCACGAGCCCGGAACCGCTGCCCTACGCGGAGCTGAAGAAGCTGTTCGACGAGGAAGTATCCACCGACACCCTGCGGCGCATGCTCGAGGAGTTGCGCAAGGAATGGCAGGGGCGGGGCGTCGAGCTCACCCACGTCGCTTCGGGCTGGCGCTTCAGGGCGCGGCCCGAGTTCCAGAAGTTCATCGATCGCCTGAACCCTCAGAAGCCGCCGCGCTACTCCCGCGCAGTGCTGGAAACGCTCGCGATCATCGCCTACCGGCAGCCGTGCACGCGCGGCGATATCGAGGAGATACGCGGCGTCGTCGTGTCCCCGAACATCATCAGGGCGCTGGAGGCTCGCGGCTGGATCGAAGTGGTGGGGCACAAGGAGGTACCCGGACAGCCGGAGCTGTTCGCGACCACCCGCATGTTTCTCGACGATCTCAACCTCGGCTCGCTCGAGGAACTGCCTCCGCTCGATGATCTCGGGTCGCTGATTGACACGCCCGCTGCGGACCCTTCGCCTGCGGCGGCCGAGGACCCTGAAATCATCGAGGAGCCTCGCAGGGCGGCCGCCTGAGCCGGTCGCTATTCTTTGTCGTTGATCGAGGAGTGCTGAACTATCTCGCGGGTACGGCGGCGATAACCTCGATCTCGAGGAGGTAGTCGGGGTCGACCAGGGCCGTGACGACCACGGTGGTGCTGGCCGGCTTCGTTGCAAGACGCCCAAAGCGCTGGTCGCGCACCTCGCGGAATACTGCCGTCTGCGAGATATTGGTGAGGTAGTTGTTGGTCTTGATGACGTGCTCGAAGCCCGCGCCGACCGATCTGAGCACGGCCTCGATGTTGTCGTAGACCCTGGCGACTTGTTCGCGCAGGTCCTTGCTGGTGAGCTGCCGCTGGGCGTTCACCGGCACCTGGCCCGATACGAACAGCAGGCGGGCGCCCTCTACCTCGACTACGTGGCTGTACGATTTGGGATCGAAGAGCGCGGGCGGGGAACTGTAGCGAACCTTGAAGGGGGTGGAAGCCTTTCTCGAGGCGGCTCGCGCTCGAGTCCGATGCGCTCGGTGGGCGACGGGGCGGCGCTTCATGGGAATACCTCCTCTTTGAGGAAGGATCAGGGGCCGGCGGGCTCGAGCCTCGCGAGCACTCCGCGCGATTCGTCGGTCAGGATATAGAGATAGCCGTCGGGGCCGCTGCGCACGTCGCGGATCCGCCCGATCGCGCCCTTCAGCAGGCGCTCCTCCTTCACGATTTTTTCGCCGTCCAGCTTGAGCCGGACCAGCATCTCGTCGCGCAGCGCCCCCACGAAGAGATCGCCGCGCCAGCGCGGGAACTTGTCGCCGGTATAGAAAGCCATGCCTGACGGGGCGATCGACGGCACCCAGTAGTGCAGCGGCTGCTCCATCCCCGTCTTGTGCGTGCCTTCGCCGATCTTCGTCCCGATGCCGTAGTTGACTCCGTAGGTAATGACCGGCCAGCCGTAGTTGGCGCCGGCCCGCATCACGTTGATCTCGTCTCCGCCCTGCGGCCCGTGCTCGTGCGTCCACAGTTTTCCCGTCTGCGGGTGCAGCGCGGCGCCCTGCATGTTGCGGTTACCCAGCGTGTATTTTTCGGGCTTCCATCCGGCCTGGCCGACAAAGGGGTTGTCTTGCGGCACCCGCCCGTCGTCGTGCAGGCGAATGACAGAACCGGCGTGATCGTCCGATCTCTGGGCGCGGTTCTGGTCGCCGCGGTCCCCGAGCGTGATGTACAGATAACCCTCGCGGTCGAACACCAGCCGCGAGCCGAAATGGCGCCCTCCGCTGCTCTTGGGGAGCTGCCGGAAGATGACCTGGACGTCCTCGAGGCGGTTGCCGGCGAGCTTGCCGCGGGCGACCTCGGTCCCCGCGCCGGAGCCGGCGCCTTGCGCGACGTACGAGAGATAGACGAGGCTGTTCTCGCGGAAGCGGGGGTGCAAAGCGATGTCGAGAAGCCCGCCCTGGCCAAACGCCGAGATAGCGGGCAGTCCCGCTACCGGCTGTGGCAGCAGCTTTCCCTCCTGCACGATGCGCAGCCGCCCCGGCCTTTCGGTAATCAGCATCCTGCCGTCGGGCAAAAAGGCGACTCCCCACGGGTGGTCCAGTCCCTCGACGATCTTGACCACTTGAAA
>DATFVY010000246.1:0-2223 GCA_035259925.1 Burkholderiales bacterium | reverse complement strand
ACCTACGTGGAGCTCAAGCTCACCGACATCGAGCGGCTGTTCGGCCGGCGGTGAGGCACTTTTCATTGTGCTTGATGCATAATCGCGCCGCGCACTCGATGTGCTCCCCTCCCCCTTGTGGGGAGGGGTTGGGGGTGGGGGTCCGTCAGCGGGTCACCGCACGACCCCCACCCCGGCGCTTCGCGCCGACCCTCCCCACAAGGGGGAGGGTAGGACCGAGTTCGCCGCTCGCGCTGATTCCACTTCACCTGAACACGCCCTAAGGCGGCCGAACACCGATGGCGACGCGCGAGGAAACCACTGCCACCGACGCGCGGGCGCGCGGAAACTGGCGCGAAGTTCTCGCCGCCTTCCTGCGGCTCGGGCTGACTTCCTTCGGCGGGCCGGTGGCGCATCTCGGCTATTTCCGCGAGGAGTTCGTCCACCGGCGGCGCTGGCTCGACGACAAGAGCTACGCCGATCTGGTCGCGCTCTGCCAGTTCTTGCCCGGCCCGGCCTCGAGCCAGGTGGGCATCGCCGTCGGCCTGTTGCGCGGCGGCTATGCCGGAGCTTTCGCGGCCTGGATCGGATTCACGCTGCCGTCGGCCATCGCCATGGTGCTGTTCGGCTACGGCATCGGCGCGCTCGGCGATGCCGCCGGCTCCGGCTGGCTGCACGGCCTCAAGGTCGCGGCGGTTGCGGTGGTCGCCCAGGCGGTGCTCGGCATGGCGCGTACGCTCGCGCCCGACCGCGCGCGCGCCACGCTCGCCGTCGTCGCCGCCATCATCGCGCTCGGTGCGCCGTCGTCGTGGGGACAGATCGGCGCGATCGTGCTCGGCGGCATCGTCGGCGCGCTCTTCCTGCGCGGCGGCGAAGCGATCGCGCCCGCCGCCTTGCCGCTCGACGTGAGCCGCGCGCTCGGCGCGCTGCTGCTGGTGGCGTTCTTCGCGCTGCTCATCGGCCTGCCGCTGCTGGCAGCGGCATCCCCTCGCAAGCGCTCAGGGAATTCGACGCGTTCTATCGCGCCGGGTCGCTGGTGTTCGGCGGCGGACACGTCGTGCTGCCGCTGTTGCAGGCGTCGGTGGTTCCGCCGGGGTGGGTCGGCAACGACGCCTTTCTCGCCGGCTACGGCGCCGCGCAGGCCGTGCCGGGACCGCTGTTCACCTTCGCCGCCTATCTCGGCACGGTGATGGGGCCGGCGCCGAACGGCTGGATCGGGGCGTCGATCTGCCTCGTCGCGATTTTCCTGCCGTCGTTTTTCCTCGTCATCGGCGCGCTGCCGTTCTGGGACGAGCTGCGGCGGCGGCCGCTGGCGCAAGCTTCCTTGCGCGGCGTCAATGCCGCGGTGGTGGGCTTGCTGCTGGCCGCGCTCTACCAGCCGGTATGGACCGTGGGCATCACCAATGCCGCCGACTTTGCGCTGGCGGTGGCGGCGTTTCTGCTGCTGTTCATGTGGCAGACGCCGCCATGGCTGGTGGTGATCCTCAGCGCCATCGCCGGCGCGCTGGTTTCGCTGCTCTAGGCTGTATACTCACAAACCAGTTCTGTAAGCGTGCCGCGCTGAACGTCCGCTTCGCGCCGAAAGCGACCGAAGTGCTGCGTGGCCGCGAATCAACGCGAGGTGCCAACAGCAAAAGTCCATCACTCGATCATTGAACCGAAGGGCGATCAGCTGGTCTGGTGGAACTGCCTCCCAAGAAGGAGTGCAGCGCCGCGACAACCTGCGCGCCTTCGCCAACTGCTGCAGCGACACGCTTCACGGAGCCTGAGCGGACGTCGCCGATCGCAAAAATGCCCCGTCGACTCGTCTCCAGCGGATGCCGCCCCTTCGCGGTATCCGCGCCCGTCAGCACGAACCCTTTGGCATCCAGCTCCAACCCTGAACCGGACAGCCAGTTCGTGTTCGGCTCCGCGCCGATGAAGAGGAAAAGATGTTGAATGGGACGATGCACGTCCTGCCCTGACGCGCCGCCACGCCAACGTATCCCCTCCAGTTTGCCGTCACGGCCATCCAGGCCGGTGACCGTGGTTCGCGTCAACACCTCCACGTTGGAAAGACCCGCAATGCGGTCGACGAGATAGCGCGACATGCTCGTTGCGAGGTCTGACCCGCGCACCAGCAGCCGCACCTGAGAGACCTGGCTCGATAAATAAACTGCTGCTTGCCCGGCCGAATTGCCGGCTCCCACCAAAGCCACTTCCTGTCCCGCGCATAGTTTTGCTTCGAGCGGCGATGCCCAATAA
>DATFVY010000245.1:0-4394 GCA_035259925.1 Burkholderiales bacterium | reverse complement strand
AGCACGAGACGCTGCGCAAGCCCGGCGCCTACGACGAGCCGCGCGTGCACTTCGCCGTCAACTGCGCGTCAGTCGGCTGCCCGATGCTGCGCGAGGAGGCGTATGTCGCCCAGCGCCTCGACGCCCAGCTCGAGGAGCAGGTTGTGCGCTTCCTGTCCGACCGATCGCGCAACCGCTACAACCCCGCAACCGGCCGGCTCGAAGTGTCGAAAATCTTCGACTGGTTCAGGGAGGACTGGACGAGCGGCTACCAGGGCATGGACGGGAGGACAACTCCAATCCAGACCCGCGAGCAGTTTTTCGCGCGTTACGCCGCCCTGCTCGCCGATACGCCCGAACACCGCAAGCAGGTCCAGGACCAGAGGGCCGAGCTGCGCTTTCTGGACTATGATTGGGCGCTCAACGACGCCAGGCGCTGACCTTGCTCTCGATCATCGTTCCCTGCCTCAACGAGGCGGATGGCATTGCCGCCACGCTGGTCGCGCTCGCGCCCATGCGCGCGCGCGGCGCCGAGGTCATCGTGGTGGACGGCGGCAGCCGGGATGCGACGGTGGCGCAGGCCGGCCCGCTGGCAGACGCGGTCATCTCCGCGCCCCGGGGGCGCGCCCTGCAGATGAACGCGGGTGCGGCGCGCGCCCGCGGCGAAATCCTGCTGTTCCTGCACGCCGACACGCTGTTACCCGAGGCGGCCGACGCGCTCATCGTGGACGGGCTCCAGCGCTCGCGCCGCGGCTGGGGCCGCTTCGACGTCGCCATCGCGAGCCGCAACCCGCTGCTGCGCGTCGTGGCCGCGCTGATGAACGTCCGTTCGCGCGTGACCGGCATTGCCACGGGCGACCAGGCGATTTTCGTGACCCGCTCGCTGTTCACCGCCGCCGGCGGCTATCCCGACATCCCGCTGATGGAGGACGTCGCGCTGTCCGCGCGGCTGAAGCACTTCGGCCCGCCGCTGTGCCTGCGGCACCGCCTGACCACTTCGGGGCGCCGCTGGGAAAGGAACGGCGTGCTGCGCACGATACTGCTCATGTGGCGGCTGCGGCTTGCCTACCGGCTGGGCGCCGACCCGCGCAAGCTCGCGGTGCGCTATGACCGCTGACGGCACCGCGGTAATCATCCTCGCCAGGGCACCGCGCCCCGGCGTGGTGAAGACCCGCCTCGTCGACCTGCTCGGGGCGGAGGGCGCGGCCGCGCTGCATGCCCGGCTCGTCAAGCGAACGCTCGAGACCGCGCGCGCGGCTGGATTTCGCCGGATTGAGCTGCACGGCGCGCCGGATTGCGATGATCCCTTCTTCCGCTTCTGCGCCGGCCATTACGGCGTCACGCTGGCGTCGCAAGCGCCCGGCGACCTCGGGGCACGCATGCTCGCAGCGTTCGAGTCAGCGCTCGCCACGCACGCTCGGGTCGTGCTGGTGGGTTCCGATTGTCCCGCTCTCACCGCGCGCCATCTGCGGCAGGCCGAGCGGTCGTTGCGCGAGGGCGCGGACGCGGTGCTGGTCCCGTGCGAGGACGGCGGCTACGCGTTGATCGGTCTCAATCGTGTCGACGCCGGCTTGTTCGAAGGCATGGCCTGGGGCAGCGATAGCGTGGCGGCGGATACCCGGGCCCGCCTTGCCGGGCTCGGATGGCGCTGGCACGAGCTCGAAATCCTGTGGGACGTGGACCGCCCGGAAGACTACGCCCGCCTCATGAACTCGGGCCTGCTGGAAAAGCGCGATCTGCCCAAGGCGGCTCTCTCCCGTGACATTCTCCACGCTGATTTCGGCGAGTGAGGGGGCGGGGCATCGGGGCGACCCGGTCTGGGTCGTCTGCGACTAGGGTCAAAAGAAACCAGGCGGCGGCCCGCCTTCGCCATCACTGCAGCATCTTGCCGATCCCATCCCTCCTGATGGGGAGCCACCGGCACCCGGTTGATCGAAGTGGACTAGCCCGGGAATAAGTCCCATAGAACCAGCGTTAAAGCCGTGGAGGAGGACGACCATGGGCCGATTGCCGCATGGGTCGGTCAGCCGCAGGTATGGTCCAGCGCGGACGCTGTGCTATCAAGGAATGGCTTGCTTGATTGGCGGACTTGCTCAGAGATGGAATCCCATAAGCCTCTTTTCGTCACCCAGCCCGCGCTTCCGCCGCTGGAAGACTTTGTCCCCTATCTCGAGCAGATCTGGAACAGCAAGATCCTTACCAACGGCGGCCCGTTCCACCAGCGATTCGAGCAGGCCTTGTGCGACTATCTGGGCGTCAAGCACGTCTCGCTGCTCGCCAACGGTACTATCGCCCTGATGACGGCCCTGCGGGCGCTCGGGATCGCTGGCGAGGTCATCACCACGCCGTTTACTTTCGCGGCGACCGCCCACTCGCTGGTGTGGAACGGCATCAGCCCGGTATTCGTCGATATCGATCGCGCGAGCCTCAACCTGGATCCGGACAGGATCGAGAATGCCATCACGCCCCGGACCAGCGCCATCATGCCCGTGCACTGCTACGGCCGCCCCTGCGACGTGGACCAGATACAGGAGATCGCGGAAAACCGCGGGCTCAAGGTGATCTACGATGCCGCCCATGCCTTTGGAGTACAGTGCCTGCACGGCAGCGTACTCAACCACGGCGATCTCTCGGTGCTGAGCTTTCACGCCACGAAGGTATTCAACACTTTCGAGGGTGGCGCGATCGTATGCCATGATGCGGCGAAGAAGCAGCAGATCGACCGCCTGAAGAATTTCGGGTTCGTGGACGAGATCACGGTGGAAACGCCCGGCATCAACGGCAAGATGAGCGAAATCATCGCCGCCTTCGGCCTGCTGCAGTTGAAGGGCATAGCCGGCGCCTTGCAGAAGCGCAGGGCCATCGATGCCTGCTACCGCGCGGGGTTGGCCGGGGTGAAGGGCATAGACTGCCTGCCCGATGCCAGGGAAGGGGCCGCCAACTACGCCTTCTTCCCGGTCCTGGTGCGTCCCGAGTACCCGTTGAGCCGGAACGGACTCTACGAGAAGCTGCGCGATCACGGCATATACGTGCGCCGGTATTTCTACCCGTTGATCAGCGATCTGCCCATGTACCGCGCGCTTCCGTCGGCCGCTCCCGCGAATCTGCCGGCCGCGCGGGAGGCCGCCGACCGTGTCCTGTGCCTGCCCATGTCGTCCAACATGGGCAGGGATGACGCGGAGCGCGTGCTGTCCTGCATCAGGAATGGAGCGGTCAATGCATGAAGCTCGCAGTCATGCAACCGTACTTCTTTCCCTACCTCGGCTACTTCCAGCTCATCTTCGCATCCGACCGGTTCGTCGCCTACGACGACGTCAGCTTCATCAAGAGCGGGTGGATCAACCGTAACCGCATCCTGCTCGACGGGGAGCCGAGGTTTTTCACCGTTCCCCTGCGCGGGGCGTCGTCGTTTGTCGCGATCGACCGCGTCGGCATCAACGAGCAGAACCCGCGATGGCGCGGCAGGATGCTCGACACGATGCGCGCGGCCTACCGTGGCGCCCGCTACCGGGATGCCGGCGTCGAGCTGCTGGAGCGCGTCCTGGCATCGAAGTGCGAGAGCATCGCGGACCTCGCCCTTGCTTCCGTCTACGCAACGCTCGAATACCTCGGGATCTCCCGCAGCATCGCCCGGTCTTCGCGCGCCTACGACAACCGGCACGTCAAGGGCCAGGATCGTATCCTCGAAATCTGCCGGAAAGAGCGCGCCGACGTCTACGTCAACGCGATCGGCGGCGTGAGCCTCTACCAGGCCGAAGCATTCGAGGCCGAAGGCTGCGATCTCAAGTTCCTGCGCTCGAAGCTGCCCGAATATTCCCAGGGCCCGCGGCGCTTCGTACCCGGGCTGTCCATGCTGGACGCAATCATGCACTGCTCCCCCGCCGAAGTGACGGCGATGCTGCCGGAGCACGATTTGCTCGGCCGGCGCGATGTCGAGGAGGTCGCGGCCCATGCGTGAGATCAGTATGCAGTCCGCGTCGGCCGGCGAGATCCGGAACGCGGTCCTGGCGTTGCGCAGCCTCGAGGACGTCGTCATCTTTCGCGCCGGGTCCGCGCGGCGGTCGCGGGAGCAGTGGCAGGAAATCCTGCAGACCACGTGCTCGCTCGGCCACGACCGCCGGCACTACGATTTCTCGGGCAAGCTCGAGATAGCCGACTGGTGGGAAATTTCGTACCAGCCGGACAAGGCGACGAGCTACGCCTACAGCAACACGCGGCAACCCCTGCACACCGACAATGCCTGGTTCGCCGATCCCGCGGAAATCAACTTCTTCCTCATGGAGAAGCAGGCGTTGTCGGGTGGAGAGCAGATGATCTACCGGCTGTCGCGCCTGATCGAGGACCTCTCGGCCGAGCAGCCCGCGCTGTTCGGCGACTTGTGCAGCGCGGTCGTGACCATCAGGAAAGGCGACGGC
>DATFVY010000244.1:0-5417 GCA_035259925.1 Burkholderiales bacterium | reverse complement strand
GTACCCGCCAGCGTTCCGATCGCGCGCAGCAGGCGCGGAATATCCGACAGCCGCGCAGGCTCGGTCGCGAGCACAGGCAGGCCGATCTGCTCGAGGCGGCCAACCTCAGTGGGCGGGTTGCCGCTTCTCCAGGCCAGGACGAGGTCGGGCTTGAGCGCGAGCACCGCCTCCGCGTCCACGCGTACAGCGTCGCCCACCTGCGGGATGCGGGCAGCCGCGGGCGGGTAATCGCTGTGACGCGCGACTCCTACCAGCTTCTCGCCCGCACCGGCCGCATACGCGAGCTCCGTGAGATGCGGCGCGAGCGTGACGATGCGCTGCACCGGCCGGTTGAGCGTGACCACCCTGCCCCGGTCGTCCTTGACGGAAACCGGCTGGGCAGCCGCCCCGCTTGCGGCGAGGCACGCGCTCAGACCGACGGCCGGCGCCAGCCAACGAACCACGGAAAGGAAATTGCGGCGAATGCCGCTCACCCGTCACCCGTCACTCGTCACTCGTCACGCACCGGGCGCCTGGTGCCCAGCGCTAGACCAGGCTGCTGCGCTCCATGTACTGCAGCAGCCGCGCGCTGGTCTGGCGCAGGCGCGCCGACAGCATGGACACGAGCTTGACCAGGATCTTCGACCCCAGGCTGGGATGATCGAGGATGATCTTGGCCATGTCATCGCGGTGCAGCACCGCGAACACCGTGGCGTCGGTAGCCACGCAGCTCGCGAAGCGCGGCTCGCCGTCGATCATCGACATCTCGCCCAGCGTCATGCCCGGCCCGACGCTGGTCATGTGCTGCTCCTGGCCGCGCATGTTGCGCTTGTAGATGTCCACCGTGCCCTGGATCATGAGCAGCATGAAATCGCCGCCGTCGTTTTCCCGGATGACGAATTCGCCCCCGCGCGCGCGGTAGGCGTCCATGTAGCCCGCGAGGATGGAGATGTCCTCGCGCGAGAACTCGGCGAAGAACGGCGACCTGCCCACCAGCCCGAAGATCTCGCCGGCGAAAGCACTGCCCTTGCCGACACGCTGCAGATGCTGCAGCGATGCCTGACCGGGATGGTTCTCGACTTGCGACTGCGCCATGCTGCCGCCCCGCTCCCCGTTCAGATACGGCCCTGATTCACCGCACTATACATCACTGCCTCGTTGCCTCATTACTTCACTGCCTCACCGCTTCTTCACTCCGCCCGTTGCGCCTTCAGCCGCCGCTGACGCACCGCGTCCGCCAGGATGCCGAGCACCTTGCGGCTGTCGTCCCACCCGATGCAGCCGTCGGTGATGCTCATGCCGTAGGTGAGCTCCTTGCCGGGAACGAGATCCTGTCGGCCCGCCTTGAGATGGCTTTCGAACATCACGCCCACGATGCGCCCATCGCCCGCCCCGATCTGGCCTGCCACGTCCGCGCCCACGTCCACCTGTTTCTGCGGATTCTTGCTCGAGTTACCGTGGCTGAAGTCGATCATGAGCCGGGCCGGAACACCGGCCGCCGTCGAAGTCTTCGCGGCGGCATCCACGCTTGCCGCATCGTAGTTCGGCTTGTCGCCGCCGCGCAGGATGACGTGGCAGTCCTCGTTGCCGGCAGTGGCGACGATCGCGCTGTGCCCGCCCTTGGTGACGGACAGGAAATGGTGGGGGACCTGCGCCGCGCGGATGGCGTCCACGGCGATCTTGACGTTGCCGTCGGTGCCGTTCTTGAAGCCGACCGGGCAGGACAGGCCCGACGCCAGCTCGCGGTGGATCTGCGACTCGGTGGTGCGGGCGCCGATGGCGCCCCACGCCACCAGGTCCGCGATGTACTGCGGCGTGATCATGTCGAGGAACTCGCAGCCGACGGGCACGCCCATCTCGTCGAGGTCGAGCAGCAGCTCACGCGCAATGCGCAGCCCCTCGTTGATGCGGAAGCTGCCGTCGAGGCGCGGATCGTTGATCAGGCCCTTCCAGCCCACCGTGGTACGCGGCTTCTCGAAGTACACGCGCATCACCACCAGCAGCTCGCCGGCAAGCCGGTCCTTCTCGCGCTTGAGCCGGCCAGCGTACTCCTTGGCGGCCTTGACGTCGTGTATCGAGCACGGCCCCGCGATCACCAGCAACCGGTCGTCCGCGCCATGCAGGATGCGATGAATCGCCTGCCGTGTCTCGTAGACGGTCTTCCCGGCCTTCTCGGAAACCGGGAACTCGCGCAACACGTGCGAGGGCGGCACGAGCTCCTTGATCTCCTTGATCCGGACGTCGTCGGTGCGGAATTGTGTTTTCGCTTCTGCCATAAAAATCAATCGATTATATCAGGACACTCGGCTGGAAGCGCCGGGAGGGTGGGAGAGCGAGCCTCCCGCCGAAAAGCTTCAGCGCCGAGGACGCGAAGGACGCACCTAACCCCGCACCTCACAGGTCGGGAAACGTCAGACCGGACATTTTTGCGCTACCTTGTACTCCCATGCGCTGGATCAAGAGCCCGGCCTGGGACCTCGTTTGGGTCCTGAATCCGCTGTGGTTGGCCCCCCTCGTCCTGCTGCTGGCGCGGGGTCATGACGACGTGCGCGCGAGCCCGGTGGACGGGCTGTTCTTCATCCTGGCGGTGCCTCTGTGGTTCGGCCACCGCGTCGCGTCAGCCTGGTTGGCCTATGCGACCCCGGCCTACCGCCCCCTGCTCGCCACGCAGCGGCTCCGCTTCGTAGTGGCCCCCTTGGCCATCGCTGTGGCCTGTTTCGGCCTGCTGCTGGCTCCCGAGAGCGTATTGCCGATGCCGTTGACCGAACGCGTGGTCTGCTTCGCGGTCCTCGACTACCTGCTGGTGAGTCACCATTTTGCCGCGCAGCACTTCGGCCTGCTCAGCCTCTACCGCGCACGCGCGGGACGGGCGTCGGACGTGGTCACGCGGCGGCTCGATCGGTGGTTCGCTTTCGTCGCAGGCGGCGGTTTCGTCGTGCTGGCAGAGGCCCTGGCTGGATCGATCGCCTTTCAGGACCGCTGGATCGACCCGCTGCTGGGAGCGGGCGGGGCGGAGGTGTTCGCGGGCGTGCTGCGCGCTGGCGGCATCGCTGTCGTCGTGATGATGACCGCTCTGATGCTGCGCGTCGAGCTGCGTTCGCAGCGCCCATCGCTGCCGCGCATGGCCTACGTGTTCGGCGTCTCGGCCATGGTGCTCTTCGCGTTTCTCGCCCGCGACGTCTTCCTGTTCATCGTGCTGTGGAGCGTGCAGCATTGGAGCGCCGCGATGGGACTCGCCTCGCTCGCGGCTTCCGGCGGGGCTCAGGCCTCTGGCTCGCACTGGCAGCGGCTGTTGGCGCCTGTCAATCGGCGCGGCTGGGCAGTGCTGCTTGTGCTCGCCGTCGTCTCGACCCTGCTGCTGCCGGTGATGGAGGTGGAGGCCGTGAGCGACGAATACGCCTACGCCGACCGCATCTTCGGCGAGGCGGCGCGGTGGCTGCGCTCCTCGCCATTCGTGCCGGCGCTGCTGGCCCTGGGCTTCGCGGCCGGCTTCATTCACTACCTGCTCGATCGCGCTGCCTTCCGCTTCTCCTCGCCCGACGTGAGGCAGGCTGCCCGAGGGTTGCTGCAGCCATGATTTGGAACAGCGATAGCCCAACTCGGGGTTAAGAGACGGGTCTCCCGATCTTCCCGGCTCCCGGGCTCAGGAGGCGGTGCCTCCGACTGTGAGACCGTCGATACGCAGAGTGGGCTGCCCGACGCCAACCGGCACGCTCTGGCCTTCCTTGCCGCAGGTACCGACGCCCGGATCGAGCGCCATGTCGTCGCCGATCAGGGCGACGCGCGTCAAGGCGTCAGGCCCGTTGCCGATGAGCGTCGCGCCTTTCACCGGGTAGCTCAGCTTGCCGTTCTCGATCACGTAAGCCTCGGACGCGGAGAAGACGAACTTGCCGCTCGTGATGTCCACCTGCCCGCCGCCGAAATTGACCGCGTAGAGGCCGTTTTTCACCGAGGCGATGATCTCCTCGCGCGACTTGTCGCCGTTGAGCATGTAGGTGTTGGTCATGCGCGGCATCGGGATGTGCGCGTAAGATTCGCGCCGGCCGTTGCCGGTGGGCTTCACGCCCATGAGCCGCGCGTTGAGGCTGTCCTGCATGTAGCTCTTCAGCACCCCGTTCTCGATCAGGACGTTGCGCTGCGTAGGCTGACCTTCGTCGTCGATATTGAGCGAACCGCGGCGGCGCGCGATGGTGCCGTCGTCCACCACCGTGACGCCCGGCGCCGCCACCCGCTCGCCGATGCGCCCGCTGAACGCGGAAGTGCCCTTGCGGTTGAAGTCACCCTCCAGGCCGTGGCCGATGGCCTCGTGCAGCAGCACGCCGGGCCAGCCGGGGCCGAGCACCACCGTCATGGTGCCGGCGGGCGCCGGCCGCGCGGAAAGATTGACGAGCGCCTGGTCCACCGCCTTCTTCGCGTAGTCGTCGAGGATCTCGTCCGTGAAGTAGGCGTAGTCGAAGCGCCCGCCTCCGCCGGAGCTGCCCTGCTCGCGCCGGCCGTCCTGCTCCACGATCACCTGGAGCGAGAGGCGCACCAGCGGGCGCACGTCGGCGGCCAGTTTGCCGTCCGCGCGCGCGACCAGCACGACTTCGTATTCGCCGGCGAGGTGGGCCATCACTTGCGAGACGCGCGGATCGAGCGCGCGTGCGCGCCGCTCGATGCGCTCGAGCAGCGCCACCTTGGCCCGGTCCTGCAGGCTCGCGATCGGGTCGTGCGGCGTGTAAAGATTGTGGCCCGCCGCGCGCTTCACCACTTTCGCGCGGCCCGACTGGCCCTGGCGGGCGATGGCGCGTGTCGCGCGCGCGGCTGATTCGAGCGCGGGGAAACCGATGTCGTCCGAGTAGGCAAACGCGGTCTTCTCGCCGCTCACGGCCCGCACACCCACGCCCTGGTCGATGTTGAAGCTGCCCGATTTCACGATGCCCTCTTCCAGGCTCCACGACTCGCTGCGCGTGTACTGGAAATAGAGGTCCGCGTAATCCACGCGGTGCGCGAGGATCTCCCCGAATACCGTCTGCAGCCGCTTCGAGTCGAGCGCGTACGGCGCGAGCAGGATGTCGTTCGCCGTGGCGAACGAGGTCTCACGCTCCAGGACGCGGGTCTCCTGCCGGTTTTCGGGTTTCATGGGGTTCAGTATATATAGATTGCGGCTTGAACCCCCGGTTCAAGCACGCGTGACCCGTCGCGGGGGCTCAACAACGGTGCAGCGTCCGGTGCGTCAATGACGGCAGGCTCTGCCTCAGGTTGCGCAGGTGCTGGAGATTGACGGAGGCCACGACGACGCCCGAGCCGCGCGGCAGGCGGTCGAGGACCACGCCCCACGGATCCACGATCATGCTGTCGCCGTGCGTTTCGCGCCCGCTCAGGTGGTAGCCGCCCTGCGCCGGCGCGAGCACGTAGGCCAGGTTCTCGATGGCGCGCGCGCGGATCAGCGTCTCCCA
>DATFVY010000243.1:0-3101 GCA_035259925.1 Burkholderiales bacterium | reverse complement strand
AGCGTGATCGCCTGGCCGTTGATGTTCTCCACCGCCGGCATGGTGTAGGGGATCGCACGCGAGCCCACCCCTAGCGTGATGGCGAGCGGCATCGGCGAGAGCATGTGCGCGGCGTCGTACTCCTTGTTGAGCGTCTTGTCGCGGATTACCGCCCAGCCGGCGGTCTTGACGACGTCGACGTTCAGTCCCGCGCGCCCGAAGTACCCCATCGGCTGCGACATGATGATCGGCGTCGCGCAGGTGATGGGGATGAAGCCGACCTTCAGGTTCGGCTTCTCGATCTGGCCCTTGCCCTGCGCGAACGCCTCGCGCGCGGCGCCAAGCGGGAAGAACTGCGCAATCGCGGCAAGCGCGGTCTGCGCACCGACGGCCCGCAGGAAGCGCCGGCGCGTCTCGTCGCGGGGAAACAGGGCGCGCATGACCGCCTGGTCCACGACGCGGCCCGCCAGGACATCGGCATCGCGGGTCTCGCGCGCGGGATCGGCTTCGTGCTCGGCTTCGTCGGCGTGCCGGCCGCAGCGGCAGCCGCGCTTGAGCTTGCCCTCGGCGTTGAACGGATCCTGGAAGGCGGACATTCCCCTCTCCTGCTCGGTTGGCTGCAATGCCAAGTGCAGGATGCATGCCAGAGAAAACCCGCATCCACCGGACCAGCAGCGATGACATCAAGGAATTGATTTGGCAGAGCTATCCGCCGCGGCGTCCGCAGGCGACGCGTTTTCCCCGGAAGCTCCTCGTTGCTGCCCATGCCCGCTGTTGGTGCGGGGCGCACCGAATTCGTGCCTGTCGTCGTTCACAGTAAAATCCGGCCCATGCAGCCGGGAACGCCGACCCGCCTCGCGACGCTGCTTCTTGCGGCCACGCTGGCCAATTGCGCCACCAACCCGGTGACGGGCAATCCCAACCTCGTGCTCATGTCCGAATCGCAGGAGATCGCGATCGGCAAGCGCGAGGACGGCAATGTGCGCAAGCAGTACAGCGCCTACGACGACGATGAGCTGCAGCGCTACGTGAACGATATCGGCCAGCGCCTCGCGAAAGTCAGCCACCGCCCCGGACTGGAATACCGCTTCCTCGTCGTGGATTCCCCCGAGGTGAACGCCTTCGCGCTGCCCGGCGGCTACATCTACATCACGCGCGGCATCATGTCCTATCTCAACTCCGAGGCGGAGCTCGCCGGCGTGCTGGGCCACGAGATCGGGCACGTCACGGCGCGCCACTCGGTACAGCAGCTCTCCGCGCACACCGCCGCCAATGTCGGGGTCACCATCCTCCAGATCTTCGTGCCCCAGGCCGGCGGCGCGCTGGGCAGCAGCGTGGTCAACGTGCTGGGAGGAGCGCTCCTTTCGGGCTACGGGCGCGAGCACGAGCTGGAGGCCGACCGCCTCGGTGCGGAGTATCTGGCGCGCACCGGCTATGACCCGCAAGCCATGGTCAAGGTGGTGGGCGTGCTGAAGAACCAGGAGCTGTTCGACGCCGAAGTGGCCAAAGCCGAGGGACGGCAACCGCGCGCCTACCACGGGCTGTTCGCCTCGCATCCCGACAACGATACCCGGCTGCAGCAGGTCGTCGGCGAAGCCGCGCGCTTCCAACAGCCCACCACCCACACCGGCCAGGAGGAATTCCTGCGCCGCACCGATCACATGATCTACGCCGATAACCCCAAGCAGGGCGTGCTGCGTAACCACCACTTCTACCACGCGGAGCTCGGGCTGGCGGTGAGCTTTCCGGCCGGCTGGCTGGCGCGCAACCGCCCGCGGAACGTGGTCGCCACGAGCCCCCAGGGGGAGGCATTCGTCGACCTTCGCGCCGGCGGGGCAGCCAAGGGCACGCCCGCGGAAGTGCTGCGCCGCACCCTCAAGCTGTCGTCCAGCGAAGTCGTGACGCCGACGACGGTAAACGGCATGGAGGCGGCGATCACGGACATCGCCGTGAGCGGCCGCCCGACCCGCGCGGCCTGCGTGTTTCACGGCAAGAGCGCCTACCTCATCGCCGGGCAGGCGCGCACGGCCGCGGGCTTCAAGCAGTACGAAGGCGACATCCAGGCGACCATCATGAGCTTCCGGGAAATGACCGACGAAGAGCGGGCGTTCGCGCGGCCGCTCAGGCTGCGCGTCATCACCGCCTCCCCCGGGGTCACGTTTGCGGCGCTCGCGCGCCGCTCGCCGCTGGGACGGTTCGCGGAGGGGCACCTGCGCGTGATCAACGGCATGTATCCGACGGGAGAACCGGTGGCCGGGCAGCCGCTGAAGATAATTGAATAGGCGCGCTGGAGGGCGGAACAGGGGCCCCTCCGGGGATGCGCCCCAGGGAGGGCGCACCGGAGCGTTGAGCAGGCGCCCCGGTGTATCTTGGGGGATGCGACCGCGCAGGCGCGCGGGCAGCCGACGCAATCCGCACGGGATATCGCCGCCCATATCGGAGGCTGCGCAGGCGCCTGACGCGATGGATCGATGCTTGCTGTCATACTTGGAAGACGCAATGCCACCGACTGTTAACCGGTTGAAGCGCCGCCAACAACACGAATAATGTCGCAACGCACGCTCCTTCTCGTCCTGTTCTGCGCGGCCTGGATATTGCCGGGCCTGATCGGCCACGCTCCCTGGAAGCCTGACGAGGCCCATACCTTCGGCGTGGTCTACGACATCACGCAGGGCGGCTCGTGGGTGGTGCCGACCCTGGCGGGCGAGCCCTTCCTCGAAAAGCCTCCCCTTTTCTATCTCACCGCGGCGGCGACCGCCCAGGTGTTTTCCATCGTTCTCCCGCTGCACGACGCCGCGCGGCTCGCGACCGGACTGTGGATGGCGGTCACGTTCGCCTTCACGGCGCTGGCGGGCCGCGAACTCTACGGAACGCGCTACGGCGGGGTGTCCGCGCTGCTGCTGCTGGGATGCTTCGGCTTCGTCGTGCGCGGCCACCAGCTCATCGCCGACCTCGCGCTGCTGGCCGGCTTCGCCATGGCCTATTACGGCCTGGCGCTCAGCCTGAGGCAACCCACGGCGGGCGGAGTCTGGCTCGGCACCGGTGTGGGCGTGGGCTTTCTCGCAACGGGAGTGCTCGGGCCCGCGGGGATGGCGGCGACCGCGCTGCTGCTGCCGGCGCTG
>DATFVY010000242.1:0-2338 GCA_035259925.1 Burkholderiales bacterium | reverse complement strand
TGGGAGAAGTTCGTGCGCGACGCCGGGGCCAAGACGCGCGAGGAAGTGCTCGCCGATATCGGCCTGGGCAAGCGCCTCGCCGCCGTGGTGGCGCGGCGGCTGCTCTCGCGCGGCGAGCCCGGACCGCACGATGCGCCGCTGCCCGGCTCGGTCATCATCCATGGCTCGGAAGGCATGGCGGTGCAGTTCGCCCACTGCTGCCGACCGATTCCCGGCGATCCCATCATCGGCCTGATCAGCAAGGGGCAGGGTATGGTGATCCATACCCACGATTGCCCCGTCGTCAACAGGGCGCGCCACGATCCGGAGCGCGTGCTCGACGTGGCGTGGGACACGGAGACCCGCAAGCTGTTCGACGTCAGCATCAAGACGGTCGTGGCCAACCAGCGCGGCGTGCTGGCCAGGGTTGCCGCCGAAATCGCGGAAGCGGGGTCCAACATCCAGAACGTGGCGGTGGACCCCGAGGACGACAGCAGCTACACCAACATGTTCTTCACGCTGCAGGTCTCCAACCGCCTGCACCTCGCGGCCATCATGCGCCGGCTCCGGCGCATACCCGAGGTCGTTCGCCTGGCAAGAGTGAAAGGCTAGCGCCCGTCGAGGCACAAGGTACAAGTTGCAAGGAACAGGGCACAACCCTGTAGCCTGAACCTTGGAACTTGTAACTGGCGAAGCCCTGTCACGCCACCCGGACGGCAGGCTGCAGCAGCGCCGGGATCTCCTCCTTGGCGCCGGTGCCGTTTGCCGGCTCGGTCTCCTCACCTCGTTCACGCTCTTCGAGGTACTGCGTCAGTGCGGCGTAGCTCGGCCGGCGCCCGCGGGTAGCGCTGCGGTAGTCGGCGATAGCCCGGTCGAGCGCCTTCAGCGCGAGTTGCAGCAGCAACGCCTGCCGCACGACCACGGTTTCACTCTCGGCGCGCCCGGGCGGTATCCCGTCCGATCGCAGTATCGTCTTGCGGCGCTTCAGACGGCCAAAACCGGCTGTGCTCATGGTCCCGCTCCATACCTAAAGAATCGCCCCCGCCCCCGTCCCGACCCGCCCGCGCATCACTGCGCGGCGGACGGTACCCACGCTTCGTTTCCCTGCTCCGGCAGGCGGTCCTCCCCGCCTCGCCCTGCTTCTGGATGGTCCGACGCAACAGCGCTTTCCTCCTGCTTCATGCTGGATGCCACTTCCGCGAAGAAGCGCAGCACGCTGCGAAGATCCTGCCTGTCCACGTTGTCCTCCTTTCCGTAAGCCGGCCGGTAGGAATTGGCCGGGGCGCTACCTTCCCTGCAACCCGCCCGCGGCTACGGCCCCGCGCGGGCGGTCTTCACACTCAACCTGGCGCCGCGATGACGCGCTCGGTGATGCGCACTTTCTGCCCCACGGTCACCGCGGGTTGCGCGGGCTCGTGCAGGGTGCGGACGGTTCCGTCGTTCATGCGCACGCGAATCTGGTAGGTCACGGAGTCCTTCAGGTTCTTTTCGATCTCGTTGCCGGCGTAGGCACCGGCGCCGGCGCCGATCACGGTCGCGACTGCCCGCCCGCGGCCCTGGCCAACCTGGTTGCCCAGGACGCCGCCGACCACGCCGCCGCCGACCGCCCCCGCTCCGCTGCCCTGGCCCTTGACCGGCAGCGCGCGGATGGACTCGATGACGCCACAGTCATCGCAGGACGCGGCTGAGGCTGCCGCGGCCTTGCCCGCCGCGCCGCCTGAAAGCGCGCTGGGCAGCCAACCCATCATGGTGGCGATGCCCACGATGCTGAAGACGATCACGGCGATCGCGGCGATCAGCATGACCGGGTAGAGGATCCCCGGCCGCCTCTGCGGCGTGTGCGCGCGACCTGCGGTACTGGCAGTTTGCATGATTTCCTGTGCGGGGCCGCTGCGGGAATGCTCCTGCGCTGGCGAACCCGTCATCAACTCTTGATAGCCAGGGCGTTCTTCACCGTGACGACGCCCTGCACGGCGGAAGCGATTTGCGCTGCCCGTTGCGCCTGCTTGTCGTTCTGCACGAAGCCGGAGAGCAGGACGACACCCTTGTGGGTCTCGACGCTCACCGCGAAGCCGCTGACCACGGGGTCCTTGAGCAGCGCGGCCTTCACTTTGGCGGTGATCACGCTGTCGTCGACGTACTGCCCGGCGCGCACGCGATCGTGTATGGCCTGGGCCTTGGCGTACTCGGCGGCGTCGAGCTTGCCGTCGCGGTTGGCGTCGGCATCCTTGAAGGCCTTGTCGAAGCCGGTGATCTTCCGCGTTTCGTCGCGGCTCAGGAAACCGTCCCGGTTCGTGTCGAGCTTGCCGAACTCGGGGTACGCCGGCATTGCCGTCTCGGCGCCGGCGGCGCTCGCGGC
>DATFVY010000241.1:0-2992 GCA_035259925.1 Burkholderiales bacterium | reverse complement strand
GGCGGGCTCGCGTTTCTTCCCGGTATGCAGCCCGCACTCCTGGGTCGTGCCCTGCTCCCACCACCAGCGGCCGGCGCGTATGTCTTCTCCCGCGGCAACGGCCCGGGTGCAAGGAGCGCAGCCGATGCTGGGAAAGCCGCGGTCGTGCAACTCGTTGTAGGGGACAGCGTGCGTCCGGACATAGGTCCAGACTTCCTCGTGGCTCCAGTCGGCGAGGGGGTTGAACTTGATCAGGCCGTTGTCCGGGTCGTAGGCCTCGATCGCGACCTCCTGGCGGGCGGCCGACTGCCCCCGGCGCAGCCCGGTGATCCAGGCCTTCTTTCCCGCCAGCGCCCGGCGCAGCGGCTCGACCTTGCGGATGTGGCAGCACGCCTTGCGCAGCTCGACGCTGCTGTAGAAACCGTTGATGCCGTAATTGCTCACGTAGTCCTCCACGGCGTCGGCGCGCGGAAACACGACGCGGAGCCGCGTGCCGTAGCGCGCGGCTATCGCATCGAGCAGCGCGTAGGTCTCGTTGTGCAGCCGTCCCGTGTCAAGCGTGAACACGTCGATGCGCAGCGAGTCCCTGAAAATCAGGTCGGTGAGCACCATGTCCTCGGCGCCCAGGCTGCTCGCCAGCGCGGCCGGTGCGTGCTCGACCGCGATCCGGCGCAACAGTGCCTGGGCGGCGCGTACTTTCTCGTGCAATACGTCTGTCATGGGCAAAGCCTCTCTCTGGCAGTAACTACCGATGGGGTTGGGCGCTCCGGTGATCCCGCAGGCGCGGGAAACCGTTACGCCGACTTACAGATACAGGCTGGAACCGGGATGGCTGCGGCGGCGACGGCTTCGGCAAAGACACGGCCCAGCATGATGACCGTCGGGCCCGTCAGGCCGTGCTGCGATATCCTGGGCAGGTCCTCGAGCGTGCAGGCGATGCGGCGAGTATCGGGCAATGAGGCGTTCTCGACGACCAGCACCGGCAGGTCGCGCGGGGCGCCCGCCGCAATCAATGCGGCTGTCACGGCTTCCGCCTGCCCCGCGCCCATGTAGATGACGGCGGTGTCGGCGGCCGCGGCATTCCTTGCCCATTGGCTCGGCGCTTCGCCCTCGCCCACGCGAGCCGTCACGAAAGCGACGCTGCGGGCGGCGCCGCGCTGCGTCAGCGATATGCCCGCCTCCGCGCTGGCCGCGAGCGCGGCCGTCACGCCGGGCACGACCTCATGCGGGACGCCGGCGGCTCGCAGCGCGGTGATTTCCTCGTGCGCACGCCCGAACAGCATCGGGTCGCCACCCTTCAGGCGGACCACGACGCGGTGCTTGCGCGCTGCGTCCACCAGGCGCTTGCTGATGAACTGTTGCGCCGTCACGAACCGGCCGCAACGCTTGCCTACCGCGACCTGCTCGGCGCGCAGCGCCAGGGCCAGGATGGCAGGCGGCACCAGGGCGTCGTGAAACACGATGTCGGCCCGCCCCAGGACTTCCGCCCCGCGCACGGTGATCAGGTCCGCGGCGCCCGGACCGGCGCCCACGATATAGACCTTGCCGGCGGTTCGCTTCATGGCGTCACGATGCGCCGCCGCCCTGGCGGCGGCGGAACAACGGGGCGCGCTCGACCGAGCCCTGGTAGGCCTCGCTGAAGACGCCAAACCCGGCCAGCGCTTCCTGCGCATCCTCGCCGTCACGCAGGGCGAAGGAATCGAAGCCGCAGCTCGACAGGTAGAACAGCTGGTCCCGGAATATGTCGCCGATAGCGCGCAGCTCACCCTTCCAGCTGTAGCGCTCACGCAGCAGTCGCGCGGTGGAAAAGCCGCGTCCGTCGCCGAACTTCGGAAAATTCACGGCCACCACCTCGAAATGGCGAAGGTCGCCCGCGATCAGACCCGGTTCCTCGTTGCTGTCGAGCCACACCCCGATGCGACCCGGCCGGGCGAGCAACGCCTCGCGCTGGTTCTGCCACAGCGTGAGCGGAACGATGATGTCGCCCGCCGGCAATTGCGCGGGCAGCTTGCCGTCGGCGGCGGCCTCAAGCCGCTGCCACGGATCGCTGACGACGTTCCTGTCTTTGATGATGATCGCCATAGACATGCTTCTTGAACGGTTCCGCCCCGATGCGCCAGACGACGTCGATGAAGCGCTCCGCTTCGCTCTCGCGCCGCTGCAGATAAACCTCGATCAGCTTTTCGATCACGTCGGGAATGTCCTCGCGCGCGAACGACGGGCCGATCACCTTGCCGACCCCGGCCGGCGCGCCGGGGCGCGTGAGCCCCTGGTTGCCGCCGATCGAGATCTGGTACCACTCCTCGCCGTTCTTGTCCACGCCGAGGATGCCGATGTGGCCCACGTGATGGTGGCCGCAGGAATTCATGCAGCCGGAGATGTTGAGATCGAGCTCGCCGATGTCGTAGACGTAATCGAGATCGTCGAACCGGTGCTGGATCGCTTCCGCCACCGGGATCGATTTGGCATTGGCGAGCGAGCAGAAGTCGCCGCCGGGGCAGGCAATGATGTTGGTGATGAGGCCGATGTTGGGCGTCGCAAAGCCCAGCGCCTTCGCCTTTTGCCAAAGCCCGTATAGCTCCATCTGACGCACGTCGGCAAGGATCAGGTTCTGCTCGTGCGACACCCGCACCTCGCCCAGGCTGTGAGCGTCGGCGAGGTCCGCTACGGCATCCATCTGGCCGGCGGTGGCGTCTCCCGGCGGCACGCCGGTCTTCTTGAGCGACAGGGTGACCGCCGCGTATCCCGGCACCTTGTGGGGAAAAACGTTGCGCTTCACCCACGCGGCAAAGGCGGGCTCGGAGGCGAGCCTGGCCGCGTGGTCGGGATCATGGGCCGGCAGCCGGGCGTATATCGGCCGAGTGAAGCGTCCTTCCACGCGGCGCACCTCCTCCTCGGTCAGCGTCGCGGGGCCGCCCTTCAGATGCGTCCATTCGACCTCGACTTCCTTGCGGAAGCGCTCCGGCGTGCGCTCCTTGACCAGGATCTTGATGCGCGCCTTGTGGATGTTGTC
>DATFVY010000240.1:0-12523 GCA_035259925.1 Burkholderiales bacterium | reverse complement strand
CGGGACCGTGTCGCGCATGAACCAGGGGCGCACTGTTCCCGGCATCACAATCAACCAGACCGACCCCTGCGACGGCGGTGTCGGTTCGATCCGCACGACGGGCACTCTCAGCGACGTCGACGGCACCGGTACGGTCGCGGTCGACTTCATCGGCTGCCTGCTCGACGGCAACACGGTGAACGGTCAAGCCACCATTCGGGTGAGCATGGTGAATCTGGCGATCCAGCTGCCCACCGACTTCACCACCAGTTTTTCCAGGCTGACCATACGGGGCGCCGGCGTCAGCACGGACGCGGGCGGATCGCTGCGCGTGCAGGCCGACCTGGCAACGAGCACCGAGACGATCACGGAAAACATGGTCCTTCTGGATAACCTCACGGGCCAGATGACGAAATCCGAGAATCTTCGCTTCGTGAATACGTACGATAACCTCTTCTTTCCGTCATTCTTTACCGCCACCGTCAGCGGGCGGATATACGACAGCGTTCACGGCTTCGTGGACGTCAACACGCTGATGCCGATTCTTTTCCCGAACGTCAACCAGATCTTCCCCAGCGGCGGGCAGGTGCTGCTGAGGGGGAGCGGGAATCGCGCCGTCCGGGTCACCGCGCTATCTTCCACCACGGCAACGTTCGCGCTCGACCTCAACGGCGACAGCGTCTTCGAGAGGAGCGTGACGTTGCAATGGGCCGACTTGTCGGGGCCGGTCGGCGCCGACCTGGCCGACAACGACGGCGATGGGATGCACAACAGCTGGGAAACGGCTAACGGGCTCAATCCGAACAATGCGGCGGACGCGGCTCTCGACAAAGACGGCGATGGCGCCAGCAACCTTGCCGAGTACCAAGCCGGCACCGATCCCAGCAATCCGAATTCCACTCCACCGGTCGTCGGTCTCTCGCTTTCGGTGCAGGACACTCCCGACCCTGTCGTCGTGGGGGGCAACCTCTCCTATACGATAGTCGTGACGAACTCCAGTCCGAATGCGGCCAGCAATGTCGTGCTGACGAATACTCTGCCGGCGAGCGTCACCCTGACATCGCCGCTGCAGCCCACCCTGGGCAGCTGCTCAGGCACGACAACTATTACTTGCAACTTCGGAACGATAGGTGCCTTTCTTACCGCATCCGTGGTCATAGGCGTCACCCCTACGGCAGAAGGATTAGTCAGCAACAGTGCCAGTATCACCACCAGTTCATTTGATCCCAATACATCCGACAACACCGCGACCAACCTGACCACCGTAGGACAGCCGCTCACGGGAATTCAGACGCAAATCAACAATGCGATCGACGGCGATACCATTATCGTTGACCCCGGATTCTATTTTGGCGGGCTGGTCTTCAGTGGCAAGAACGTAACCCTTCAAAGCCGCGATGGCCCGGCAACCACGATTATCAGCGGCAGTCAGGCGCCTGCGGCCCAGATAGGGCCCTTGGGTGGCATCAAGGGCTTCACGATTACCGGTGGCGGCGTTCAGGTGGTCGGCCAGGGGACGGTGATTTCCGGCAATATCTTCGACAACAACGTTCAAGTGAGCGCCATCGGCATCGCGATCGGCGGAAACAACGGCTCCCCGACGATCGAGCGAAACATCTTTCGCAACACGAGTTGCGGCAATCCATCGTCCGTAGGTGTTATCGAGTTCGTCAATAACTCCTCGCCTCTCATCGTCAACAACATCTTCGAAAACAATCCATGTCAGGCTATCAGCTTCACTCTGCCCAGCGGGAATGCACCTCAAGTCATCAATAACACTTTCGTTGGCAACCGGGCTGGAATCAAGATTTGGCGCGGAACTTCTCAGGTTACCCAGGTTTTTCGGAACAACGTCATTGTTCAGGGTGCGCTTGGATGGGAAGTCTTGGTTCTGCAGGGTACTACTGACGCGGATAATCCTGTCTGGCAGAACAACCTGGTCTTCGGCAATACGATGGCCAACTACCAGGGAACGGCAGATCTCACCAACACCAACGGAAACATTTCGGCTAATCCGATGTTCGTTAATGGGGCCGCTGGCAACTATCGCCTTCAGGCAGGCTCGCCAGCCATCGATGCGGGCAATCCGGTCGGAGCGCCCAACTTGGATTTTGACGGGGTGTCGCGCCCGCTTGACGGGGATGGCAACGGATCGAACATCTGGGACATAGGCGCGTTCGAAGCGCCCTAGCCTTGACGCCTCGCGGCCGTTTGCGGACGTCTGACGTCTGACGGCTAGTTAGGCACTTTGACGATGCCGTCGGGCGCGGGCTTGGCGGGTAGCCGGATCTCCTGCACGGCGCCGGAGCGGCTCACTACGACCCGGTCGGCGCGCACTTCCGCGAGCGTGACACCGGCCGCGATTTCCTCGCCCGCGCGCAGCGGGAGCGCCGGCCGGCCGTCTACCGCCAGCAGCGCGATTCCCTGGCCCTGCCGGCCCTGTGCAATCACGCCGACCAGCTTGATGTCGCTACCGTCGGTGCCCGGAAGCGCCCCGAGAAGGCGAGCGATCGGCGCAATTTCCTCCGCCTGAGTCCGCGGCGCAGGATTGCCGAGCGGGACAGCGCGCACGGGCTCGGCGGGCGTCCGTCGCGCGGAGAACTCCAGCACCCAACCGGTGAGCGTCGCGGCAAGAGCCAGCACGAGCAGGATCGTGCACACGCGCGGGAAGGCCGTGCCGGAAAGGTGGAGCCGGTCGCCAATGACGCGAAGGAAATGAGCCATGTCCACCCGCCAGTCTCTCAGTGCGGGGATGATAGAGTCCGCAGGCGCACTGGTAAAGCAGAGCCATCCCCCTGATTTTGTTGCGCTTGCCCTGACCATGCAACGGAAACATAATGCGGAGCCTGAGCCCGCCACCCGCGGGCGCGGTTGACGGGAGCGGCATGAGCGACGCCAACACCTGGAAAGCGAGCCGGTCCGCGATTTCCCCGCGGGGCTTCACGCTGGTCGAGATCATGGTGGTCGTGGTGATCCTCGGCATACTCGCGGTACTGATTGTTCCCCGCGTGGTCGGGCGCACCGATGACGCGCGTATAGCGGCCGCCAGGCATGATATCGCGGCCATCATGCAGGCCCTGAAGCTCTATCGCCTGGACAATGGCCGCTTTCCGACCACAGAGCAGGGCCTGTCAGCGCTGGTCACCAAACCGCAAGGCCAGCCGCTCCCGCCTAACTGGAAGCAGTACCTGGACAGGGTTCCCAAGGATCCGTGGGGCAACGTTTACCAGTACCTCAATCCGGGCGTCCGCGGCGAAATCGACGTATTTACGCTCGGCGCGGATTCTCAGCCCGGCGGAAGCGGGGCCGATGCCGATATCGGCTCCTGGGACCTCTAGATGCAGCCGTCAGCCGTCAGCCGTCAGTCGTCAGCATCCACCGCCTGGCGGCTGGCAGCTGGCAGGTGGCGGCTCGCGGCGTATCGGCGCCGCGGGTTCACGCTCATCGAGCTGCTGATCGTCATCACCATCCTCGCGTTAGGAGCAATGGCGGTCGCGCTGTCGGTTTCGGGTAGCGATGCCCGGATGCTGAAAGAGGAAACCGCGCGTCTCGGTGCGTTGTTTCGCATTGCGCAGGACGAGGCGAGAATCTCGGGCCGGGCGCTGGTTTGGGAGGCCGATCTCGAGGGCTATCGTTTCGAGCCGCTCGACCCGGAAGCGGCGCGCGGCTGGAAGGATGAAATCCTGCGGCCCAGGGCATGGCCGTTCACGGTGCGCCGTATAGAAGGCGGGCGGATCGTGTTCGGTCGCGAGCCGTTGCTCGATCCGGGGACGCTGCGGATCGTTACCGCCGACCGCGAGGTGCTTCTCGTGCTGGATGCGCTCGGCGAGCTGCGGCTGCACGAGTGAGGACCGTGCGCGTGCGCGGCTTTACCCTGGTCGAAATACTGGTGGCGCTGGCCATCGTCGCGGTAGCGCTGCTGGCGAGCCTGCGCGCCGTGGGCACGATGGCGCAGACGGCGGCCGAGCTGAAACTGCGCCTGCTGGCGCAGGTTTCCGCGGAAAACCGCATCGCGGAGCTGCGCGCGGCGCGGGCTTTTCCCGGCATCGGGACCCGCACCGTCGCGTGCCCGCAGGGCCGCGTGCCGTTTGAATGCGTGGAGGAAACGAAGACGACTCCGAATCCCCTGTTCCGGCGCATCGAAGTGCGCGTCTACGCAGACTCGCAGCGCGATCATGTGCTTGCCGAGCTGATCGGCATACTTCCAAACGAGTCCTTGAAACCATGAGCGGACGAGGACAGACCGCGGGGTTCACTCTGGTCGAAGTGCTGGTGGCAATCGCCTTGATGGGGATCCTGGGCGTCATCTGCTGGCGCGGCCTCGACTACGTCGCCGGGCAGCGCGAGCGGATCGACCGCGAAACCGACGACATTGCCAATATCCTGCGCGTCCTTTCGCAGATCGAGCGCGACATTGCCCAGCGTGCTCCCGGCTTCATGCTGCCTCCACCCTCCAGGCCGGGCATGCTCCCGGCATCGCTTTCGGTGCAGTACTCCAGTACCGGCGAGATCACGCTTGAAATCCTGCGCATCGCGCCTCCGTCCGCCGGGAGCTCCCGGGCGCAGCGCATCGTCTACCGCGTTGCCGAGTCAACCCTCACGCGCAGCGCATCGCCCGCTGGAACGGCGTGGCCGCTTGCGCCGGCGACCGACCCGGTGCCATTACTGACAGGGGCGCAGCGTCTTGCGGTGCGCGTATATGCCGGCGGCTTCTGGTCCGAGCTGGGCAAGGGAGAAGTCGGTGTCCAGCCACCCGAGCTCGCGACGGGCCTCGAGATCGCGATCGAGGCCACCGATGGCGCGCGTTACGTGAGGATATTTGCGCTATGAAAGGCAAGACGGAGCACGGGGCGGCGATCGTCATGGCAATGCTCGTTGTCGGGGCGACGGCGATGCTCGTTTCCGGCGCGTTCTGGCGCCAGAACGTCGTCGCGCGCCAGGCCGAAAACGAGCTGTCCTACGCGCAGGCCAAGTGGCTGCTGCGCGGCGCCGTGGACTGGGCAGGAATCATCCTGCGAGAGGACGCGCGCACCACAAGCGTCGACCACCTCGGCGAGCCATGGACGGTCCCGCTGGCGGAAACCCAGTTGAACAAGGACGACGGCTACGATCCCGTCTATATTTCCGGTCAAATCCGCGATGAGCAGGCCAAGTTCAATCTGCGCAATCTCGCCGGAGCGGAGGGCGTGAACTCGCGCGAGCTGGCGGCGCTGCGGCGCCTGCTGACGCTGGTCGGCGCCAGCGAAGGGCTGGCCGGGCCGATTGCGCAGCGCGTCGTTGCCGCCTCGCCCGGCGCTGGCGGGCGCCAGCAAACCGCAGTCGGGATCACCTCGGTGGACGATCTGCTGGGTCTGGCGAACGTCACCCCGGCGGTGATCGAGCGCCTGCGGCCGTTCGTCACCGTTCTCCCGGAGCCGACAGCGGTCAACGCCAATACCGCGTCTGCGGTCGTGCTGGCCGCGCGCTTCGAGAAACTGGCGCTCGCCGACGCGCAACGCCTCGCCGCGAGCCGCGACCGCGCTTACTTCAAGGACCGCAGCGACGTCCTCAACCGCATCAATGGACTTGGGCTCCAGGCAGGCGACGAGGAGATCGCAGTCGCGACACGATTTTTCCTGGTGGACGGCTCGGTGAGCTACAGGCGGGCGCAGCTGCGCGCGCAGGCGCTGGTCAAGCGCGAGGCCAGGCGCACGGAGGCGGTGTGGTTGAGGGAGGCCATGTGAAGACGCTGCGCGTCCGGCTCTGCCCCCTCGCCGAACTGGGCGCCGATTCCACGCTCGATTTCGAAGTCATCGACGGCGAACGCCGCGTTCTGGAGCGCGGCTCCGCGGTGCCGGGTGCATTGCCCCGACTCCCGCGCACGGAGCTGGTGATCGCCGCGCCCGACGTCCTGCTCCTCGATGTCGCGCCGCCGCGCCTGTCCGGAGCGCGGCTGCGGGCCGCGTTGCCTGCGCTCGCGGAGCCCATGCTGATCGGAGACGTCGAGCATGCTTTTATCGTCTCCGGCGGCACGGATGCGACGGGGCGCGCGACGCTTGCGGTGCTCGATCGCGCGCTGTTCAGGCGCGCCCACGACCTCCTCGCGCGGCTCGGCATCGAGCCGGTGAGCGCGACCCCCGAGCCACTGGCGCTCCGCCTGGGTCGAGGAAGATGGCGTCTTCGCCTCGGCGGCGGTTACGGGTGCTTCCGCAGCGGCGAGCAGCTGGGCAGCGCGTGCTCACTATCCGCGGATGGAGGGCCACCGGTGGAATTGCGCCTTGCGCTCGAGCAGGCGGGCGCGGCGAAGCCCGAAGCGATCGAAGTCGAGGGCGAGTGCGATGCGACGGCGTGGGCCGAAGCACTGGGCGTGCAAGTCATTGCGGCAGCCCCCGACGGCGCGAGCGCAGCGCCGGTTGCGCTCGAGCTGCTCCAGTACGAGTTTGCGCCGCGTATCGTGGATTGGCGCGCCTGGCGTGTGCCGGCCGCGCTCGCCGCGGCGCTCGTGGTCGTCTGGATCGCAGCCCTGAACATCGATGCCTGGCTCAAGCTGCGGGAAGAGCGGCAGCTGCGCGGCCAGATCGATGCGGCATTTCGCGAGGCGTTCCCGCGCGTGCCCGTCGTGCTCGATCCTGTGGCGCAAATGCGGCGTGGCGTGGCTGATTTGCGGTCCGGTGCCGGCACCGGTGACGCCGCGGACTTCGTTCCGCTTGCGGCGACCTTTGCGCGGGCCTTGCAGGCGGAGCCGGACGCGGTGCGCCAGATCGAGTATCGCGACCGCGCGCTGTATGTCCGCTTCGAACCCCGGCTCGTAGACTCGGCGGCGAAGCGCGACACGTTGCTGCAGAACCTGGCGAAGGCCGGGCTGGAGGGAAAGTTCACGGATACGACGCTCACAGTGCGCAGAGGGGGCCGGACATGATCGCGCGCCTGCGCGCATGGTGGCTCGGTCTTGCGCGTCGCGAGCGTGTGATGACTGCCGCGGCGGCGGCGCTGGTCCTGCTCGCCCTGCTGTTCCTCGTTGCCATAGAACCGGCGTGGAAGACGAGGGCGCGGCTCGCCGCCGAACTGCCGAAGTTGCGCGCGCAGGTGCAGGAAGTCGATGCGCTCGCGCAGGAGGCGCGGGGCCTGCAGGGCCGCGGCGTTGCGGCGGAATCGGCAGGCGCGGCGCGGGCGGCGCTCGAACAGTCGCTGGCGCGGGCAAACCTCGCGGGCGCGCGCGTCGCCGCGCTCGACGAGCGCCGAATTGCGGTGAATTCCGCCGGCGTGCCCGTCGCCCAATGGCTGGCCTGGGCCGAGGAAGCGGCCCGCGAATCGCGGTTGCGCATCGCCACCGTCCGCCTGTCGCGGGGGTCCGTGCGGGCGATAGTCGACGCCGAGGCCGTTTTCGAGTTGATGGGACGGCAATGATGCGAGCTTCCGGCGGGGTCGGCCTTGCCCTTGCCGCCGCTGTTGCAGTGGTATTGACTGTAGCGGTGCGCGCGCCCGCTGCGTGGGTCGGCGACTGGCTGCAGTCGCACGGGAGACTGTGCCTCGTGGACGCGCGCGGGACCGTGTGGAGCGGGTCCGCTCTGCTCGGGATGAGCGACGGGCGCCAGATCATGCTGATTCCGGGCCGCGTCTCGTGGAGGATAGGATGGGGACAAATCGCATCTGGACGCATCACGGCCGATGTGTCCCACCCGGCGCTGGCGGCGCCGCTCGCCGTGTCGCTCTCGCACAAATCGTTCGCCCTGAAGAGCGGGCAAGCCGAGCTTCCCGCTGCGGTGCTCGCAGCCGTGGGCGTGCCATTCAATACCGTGCGGCCCGGCGGCGCGCTCTCGGTGAGCTGGACCGACGTTGAAATCAGCGAGCGTGGGCTGGCGGGCGACGTGCGGATTGACTGGCGCGACGCCCAATCCGCGCTGTCACCGGTCGCGCCTCTGGGCAGCTACCGCCTGGAAATTGCGGGACAGGGCGGTGCCGCGCGCCTGCGGCTCGATACCCTGCGCGGGCCATTGCGGCTGCAGGGCGCCGGAACCCTGAAAGGAGGGCGGATAAGCTTCAAAGGGCTGGCTTCGGCCGAGCCGGACATGCGCCAGGCGCTGAGCGGCCTGATCGGCTTGCTGGGCCGCCGGTCGGGGGATGATGCGATCCTGTTCCTGGAAACATGAGCTAAATAAAGCACTTACAAGAGGTAATTGCGCCTTCGACACACCGTGTCAGCCAAATCCTCGGACTAAAGCCGGTTTTAGGGGATAATTGCGGTCCCCGCGAAACTTGGCAGAAATGAAGGACATGCCTTCAGGTCTTCGAGTGATTGCGCAGCATCGGCTGGCCCAATTCAGCCAGGTTTCCGGCTTGGCGCGCCAGTGCTTGCGGCTGGCAACGATGCTCGCGGCGCTCGCGTTCTGGGCGCCGGTTCCAGCCCAGGACAAGGTGACCCTCAATTTCACGAATACCGAGATCGAAGCCGTCGTGCGGGCGATCGGCCAGTTCACCGGCAAAGTCTTCGTCGTCGATCCGCGCATCAAGGGCACGCTGAATCTCACGATTGAACAGCCGCTGTCAGCAGATCAGGCGATGGCAGCGTTGAGCGCGGCGCTGCGGCTCCAGGGCGTCGTGCTGGTGGAATCGGGCGGCGTCGTACGCGTTGTGCCCGAAGCGGACGCCAAGCTGCAGGGAGGGACTGTGCAGTCGGGGCGGCCCGACGCGGGGCGGGGCGACGAGCTCGTGACCCAGGTTTTCCGGCTGAACTACGCCGCGGCCGCCAGCGTGGTCCCGGTGCTGCGCCCGCTGATCGCGCCGAACAACACCATCAGCGCGTATCCGGCCAACAACACCATCGTCGTCACCGATTTCGCGGAGAACGTGCGCCGCATCGCGCGTATCATCGCGGCGATCGACACGCCGGCCGGCAGCGACATCGAGATCGTCCGCCTGCAGCACGCGATCGCGAGCGACCTCGCGGTCCTGCTCGGGCGCATGCTGGACCAGGCGGCGCAGGGTGCGGATCCAAGCCAGCGCGTGTCGGTGCTCGCCGAGCCAACGAGCAATTCCCTGTTGATCCGTTCCGCGAGCCCGGCTCGCACCAACCTTGTGCGCACGCTGATCGCCAAGCTGGATCAGCCTACCGCGGTTCCGGGCAATATCCACGTCGTCTACCTGAAGAACGCCGAAGCGACCCGTCTCGCGCGCACGCTGCTCGGCATGGGTGATGCCCCTTCCGGCGCGCTGTCCCAGTCCACCACGCCTTCTGCGTTTCAGACGGCTGCCAAGCCTCCAGCAGGCTCGCTTGCGCCCTCTCTGCCGGCTGCTGCGCCGGCCCCGGGCGCGGTGGCCGCGCCCATGGCGCCGGTATCGGGGCAGGCTGCCGGAGCGCTCATCCAGGCTGACCCGGCGACCAATACGCTCATCATCACCGCGCCCGACGCGGTCTATCGCCAGCTGCGCGTCGTGATCGACAAGCTCGACGTGCGCCGCGCCCAGGTCTTCATCGAGAGCCTGATCGTCGAGGTGACCGGCGACCAGGCAGCGGAATTCGGCATTCAGTGGCAGACGGGAGGGCAGCACCTGGCGCCGGGCGCGAGCACGGGCGCAGTCGGCGGCACCAACTTCGGAACGACGGGCCAGAACATCATCGGGATCGCGGCGAACCCGGCCACCGCCGGCACCGGCCTCAATATCGGCATCGCCCGCGGGCAGATCACGCTGCCGGGTGTCGGCACGGTGACCAGCCTGCAATTCCTCGCCCGCGCGCTGGAACAGAACAACAAGGCGAACATCCTCTCGACGCCCAATCTGCTCACGCTCGACAACGAGGAAGCGCGCATCATGGTCGGCCAGAACGTGCCCTTCATCACCGGGCAGTTCGTGACCTCCGCGTCGGGCGGGGCGGCCGCGAACGTCAATCCGTTCCAGACCATCGAGCGCCGCGACGTCGGCCTCACGCTGCGGGTGCGGCCCCAGATCAGCGAGGGCGGATCGATCAAGCTGGTGATCTACCAGGAGGTCTCGAGCGTCCAGAGCACGACCAGTGCGGGCCCGGTGACCAACATGCGCGCGATCGAGAGCAACGTGCTGGTGGACGACGGCTCCATCGTGGTGCTGGGCGGGCTGGTGCAGGACAACGTGACCACCAACGTCGAGAAGGTGCCGGTGCTTGGTGATATCCCGGTGCTCGGCCAGTTCTTCCGCTATGAGACGCGCAGGCAGGTGAAGACCAACCTGATGGTGTTCCTGCGCCCATTCGTCGTGCGCGACGAGAGCACTGCCCGCTCGCTGGTCGTGGACCGCTACGACCAGATGCGCCAGTTCCAGGAGGGGACGAAGCAGGAACCGCACCCGGTGCTGCCGCAAATGCAGAACCCGCTGTTGCCGCCGCTTCCCCCGGAGAGCGGCGCCAAGCCACCCGCGACACCCCGGGGCGCGCCGGCCCAGTAGCACGCCGGGGCGCGCGATGAAGCACCTCATTCCCTACGCTTACGCCCGGGCGCACTCGGTGCTCCCCGCGGGAGAGCGCGACGGGCTGCTGCTGCTCTGGGTGACGGCCGAAACGCCGCCTGCGGCCGTGATGGAGGTGCGCCGGGCGCTCGCGCGCGAAGTCGCGCCGGTGATGGTCGACGCGGCGGAATTCGGCGAGAGCCTGCGCGCCGCGTACGCGACCGGCGAGGGTGAAGCGGCGAGCGTGGTGGGGCAGGTGGAAGGAGAGATCGATCTCGGCCGCCTGATGCAGGACATTCCGGAAGTCGAGGACCTGCTCGATGCGCGCGACGACGCGCCCATCATTCGCATGCTCAATGCGCTGCTGTCCCAGGCCGTGCGCGAACGGGCGTCCGACATCCACATCGAGCCTTTCGAGAGCTACTCGGTGGTGCGCTACCGTGTGGACGGCACGCTGCGCGACGTCGTGCGGCCGCGGCGGGCTCTGCACGCGGCGCTCGTGTCGCGCATCAAGATCATGGCGCACCTCGACATCGCCGAGAAGAGGCTGCCGCAGGACGGGCGCATCATGCTGCGCCTCGGCGGCCGCCCGGTGGATGTGCGCGTGTCGACCCTTCCGACCGGTCACGGCGAGCGCGCGGTGCTGCGCCTGCTCGACAAGGAGCGCGGGCGGCTCGAGCCCGAGAAGCTGGGCATGGCCGGCGAGACGCTGGCCGCGCTCGACCGGCTGGTCAGGCAGCCGCACGGCATAGTGCTCGTGACCGGCCCCACCGGCAGCGGCAAGACGACGACCCTTTACGCCATGCTGTCGCGCCTGGACGCTTCCACGACCAACATCATGACGGTCGAGGACCCGATCGAATACGACCTGGAGGGAATCGGCCAGACCCAGGTGAACCCGCGCATCGACATGACTTTCGCGCGCGCGCTGCGGGCGATCCTGCGGCAGGACCCGGACGTCATCATGATCGGGGAGATTCGCGACCTGGAAACCGCGCAGATCGCCGTCCAGGCTTCGCTGACAGGTCACCTCGTGCTGGCAACCCTGCATACCAATGACTCCGCCTCGGCGGTGACGCGCCTGCTCGACATGGGCATCGAGCCTTTCCTGCTCTCGTCCTCGATACTCGGCATCCTTGCACAGCGCCTGCTGCGCAAGCTATGCACGGAGTGCCGGCAGCGCGAAGCGGGCGGGCATTGGCGCGCGGCGGGCTGCCCCGCCTGCGGCATGTCGGGATACCAGGGCCGCACCGGGGTATACGAGCTCCTCGAAATAGAAGAGCAGCTGCGCACCGCGATCCACGCGCGCGAAGGGGAGCAGAGGCTGCGCGAGCTGGCGCGCGCCCGGAGCTTTCGCACGCTGGGCGAGGACGGCGCGCGCTGGATAACATCCGGCGTGACCTCCGCCGAAGAGCTATTGCGGGTTACCCGCAATCAATAGCGGCCAGCCGCCAGCCGTCAGCCGCCAGCGTCAAGGTGCGATAGAGCGCGCGGCGATGGTCAACGGGAAAGGCTACTGATACGTTCTGGCGGCATTCGCGTGAGCCCATCACGGCTGGAGTGCCAAAATGAGTTCCTTTGAAGATTTGGAAGTGTGGAAGCGCTCTGTAAAGCTAAGTGCGGACCTGTACAAGGGCTTGCAGAACCTCAGGGACTACGGTTTCAAGGATCAACTCACGCGCGCGGGACTCTCAATCGCCAGCAATATTGCTGAGGGAATGGAACGCGACTCTCAAGGAGAGCGGGCGCGCTATTTGACGATTTCTCGTAGTTCCTGCGGAGAGGTCCGTACCCAGGTCTACGTGGGCATTGACGTCGGCTACATAGACGAGCAGTGCGGTAAACGCTGGATTAGGGAAAGCCGGGAGATCTCAGCCATGCTTGTCGGTCTCAGTCGCTCCATCACAGGCTAACAGCTTGATACCGACCTACATCTGGCGGCTGACGGCTGGCGGCTGGCGGCTTTATGGCGTCCTTTAGGTTTGAAGCCGCTGATCCCGCCGGCCGCGTCGAGAAAGGCCTGATCGACGCCGACAGCGCGCGTGCCGCGCGCAGCTCGCTGCGGACGCGCGGCCTGGTGCCGCTGGCCGTCGATGCGGTAGACGCCGGCGGGAGTTCGCGTCCGGCGCGGTTCCGCGCCCGCCGG
>DATFVY010000239.1:0-3776 GCA_035259925.1 Burkholderiales bacterium | reverse complement strand
GGCGTGTTGCGGTCCACTTCGGCCACGCCCATGCCGAGCTTGCGGCCGTCCGTGAGACTTTTTTCCGGCACGTGGCAGCTCGCGCACGACACCGTGCCGTTGCTGGAAAGCCGCGGCTCGAAGAACAGCTTTTCACCGAGCTCGATCGCCTCCCGCCTGCCCGATACGCGATTGCTGGGATCACGCGTGGCGCGCGGCGGCCACGGCCCGTGCTGGAGAATCATGCGGCGCTCGGCTTCGCTGAAGTCGAGAACGACGCCGGTCGGGTTCTGGGTCGCGCCCGGAACCGGCAGCAGCAAGGCGCCTGCCAGCGCAACTACCCGAAGAAGCGTGACGACTGACGACTGATGGCTCACTGAAGGACGACGGAGTGCGTCATGCGATCGGTCTTCCCGCCCCCCCGCACCTCGAAGATGAAATCCCACCTGCCGGGCATGTGGAACATCATCCCGTCGGCGAGATAACGTCCGCCTTCCCCGGCCCTGACCACCGCCTTGTAGTTCATGCCGTGATTGTGCTCCGGCATAAAGCCGTCCACGCGCACGGCTTCCGGGGCGGCCTCCCCGCTCTTCGGGCACACCGCCATCTCCACCATGAAGTGCTGACCTATCGCGAGCTTGGCCGGCCGGGTGCGGTAGGCCAGCACATAGCGGCCGGACTCGACTTTTCGCGCCCCTTTCAGGCCGTCGCAGCCCTGGGCCACGGCAGGGCCCGCCAGCGCCAGCCACAGACAAGCAAGCGCAGACCAGACTTTCATTTTTTTCTCAAGGCGTCCGCGAGCGGGCCAAAGACGGCCTCGCCGTTCCTCCAGCCGATCTTCTCCGCGACGTCGCGCGGCAGCTCGGAGAGCCACAGGCGCGCGAGCCGCGCGTGCTCCTCGATGAAGTACCAGCGCTGCGGAGACGGCGTGTCGGTGCCGACCATGAAGCGATCCGGCAGCTCGATGAACAGCGGGCGCCACTCGGGATTGAGCTTGCCCTCGGGAGCGTGATCGGTCCGCCACGCGAGGTCGCACCACAGCTCCTTGTGGCGCAGCAGCATTTCGCGCACGCGCCCGGGGCTGTCGAACCCGGCATGTGCCCACAGCACGCGCGCCCCGGGATCCTGCTTGAAGACGCGCTCCACCGCGTCCGCGTCGGAGTGGATGTGGATGAACATCTTGTACTGGCGCGCGAGCTGCACCATGCGCCGCACGACCGGCAGGTCAGCGTCCGAGCCGAAGACGTGGAACTCCCCGATCGCGACGTAGCGGTAGCGCTTGAGGCGCTGCTCCACGTAGGGGATCACGGTTTCGTCGCGCACCCAGGTCGAGAGATCCGAGCGCACGCGGTACGGGCGCAACTCGGGGATCACCACGTCGGGCGCCTCCGCATAGAGCGCCTGCGTGCCGTCGTCGTTGGAGCTCGACACCAGCGCGCGCTTCACCCCGGCCTTGCGCAGAATCTCGATCGCCGTCTTTGCCGGCAGCACGTCGCGCGTGTCGTGCGAGTAGTGAAGGTGGGCATCGAAGATGGGCAGCTCCGCCGCCATTGCCGCGGGTGCCAGCATGAGCCAGAGACCCAGCACGGATGAACGCACCATGGAAAAAAGATGATAGCCCAGGCTGCGGCGCATGGGTCGCGTTACGGTTGATTTGCGCGGGGTGAGCGCACCGGCGACCCCAACTCCGGAGAGCGATTGTAGTTGTCGTCCACGTCCCCGAACATCACCAGGCCGTCCTGGTCGTGGACGTCGAGCACGAGCGGCTTCTCCATCAGGCGATAGAGGTCGAGCGGCGAGACCACCATCGCGCCGACGTCACGGGTCCACGGGGAGATCGACATGGGCGCGGTGGCTTGCGTGTCCCTGGTCAGCAGCAGGTTGAGCGGGATCGTCATGAACAGGCCCTTGTCGTAGTACGGGTGGCCGGGGCTGCCCGGCGACGTGATGTCGTTCCCGTTGGTGCGGGTGTACCACGCGCCAACCTCCCAGCCCGAAGCAAAGCGCCGCTTCAACTCGAAGCGCACGCCCTCATCCTTCGCGAGGAAGCGGCCAGCGCGCGCGGTCGCCGTCATGCCCATCGGCAGGCGGTAGTGGAAGGACCCGATCGCCGTCACCGTCTGGTAGTCGTAGAAGCTGAACCCCAGACCCTCGTGGTTGCGCTGCGCGACCCAATCCACCGCGAGATCGGTGGCCCACCCCGCGCCGACCGGGAGGTAGAGCACCTGCCCGCCCGCGCCGGCGAACATTTCCTCGTAGTAGCCGGCCGAGGCGCGCGCGTAAACGCGCTCTGCCGGCTGGTAGAGCTGGTTGATGAGGAGCCTGGTAAGCTTGAACGGGCTGGCTTTCTTGTATTCCGCGATATCGGAGCGCACGTGCGGCAACAGGCTGTTCGAAGGCTGGGTTACGTCACTCACGGTTTCGAAGATGTTGTAATTCACCGCAGCACTGAAGAAGGTGCGCCGCGCCAGCCGGTGGTCCAGGGAAGCCTGCACGCCAATCTCGTATTTGAAGGCGCCGCTCGGGTCGTTGAGATAGACCGCGGCGGAGGGCCGGACACGGAATTGGTTGAGCAGCAGGTCCTCGCTTTTCAGCTGAATGAAATCCCCATCCTCCTGCTGGTAGAGCACCTTGACGCCCGCCTGATGCTCCTCGAACGCGCCGAGCATCCCGGTCACGTCGGTGGCTTCCGTATCCGCGCCCGGGGCGGCGTAGGTGATGGCGACGTGCTGGGCGAGCTCCCAGCGCGGCACCATGCCGTTGAAGTAGCGCTGCAGCCGGTCGAGATCGGGGAAACTGTAGGTGACGATCGGGAGCTCGCGCACGGTATAGGTGATCCTGATCTCCCGCGCGCTGATGGGTGACAGCAGCAGGATCGTGCGCGCGGCCCGCCCTACGGCGCGGCTCACGAGCGAGATGCGCGAGTTGGTGAGCACGACCTCGACCCGGTCGTGAACGTAGGAGATGCGGATGTTGCGAAAGTCCTGCTCTGCCAGCGCCTGCGCCATGCGCTGCCGGTGCTCGTCGCTCTCCAGCCACTGCTCCCGGGTGGGGCGCGGCGTGATCTTGGTGTAGGGGAGAGGCTCGTTGTACTTGGGTATGAAATCCTTCTGCGCCAGCGGTATCGAGATATAGCCCATCGCCGCGGCCTTCTCGCGCGTGTACGCGACCTGCCCGGTGAGCCAGCCCCAGGTGTACTCGATGCCGACGCCGGGACTCTTCTTGAGATTCGCCGCACCGGACATCGCCGCGCCGAAGTCCTGCGGGTAGTTGTTGGCGTCGTACTCGGCGACGAGAGCCCAGTTGGGCAGCGCCGAGGGACGATAGCGTACGCCGCCGAACACGCCGTCGATCCGGTCCCCGCCGTAGCCGACGGTGAAATCGAAATCGCCGAGGCGCTTGCTCGCCACCGCGTACCAGGCCGGGAAAACCCGGGTGCCGATGAAATCCTGGCCGCCGAGCGTGAACTGCGGCCACCATTTCCCCTCCTCCACCAGGACGAGCTTGCCGTCGATGGCCTTGTCCTTGAAATCGCCATACGTGTCGCCGAAGGTGGGCTCCGGCACCCGCAGGACGCGGGTGACGCGGCCAGACAGCTCGATGCGCGGCAGGAACGTGATGCTGGTCCAGATCGTCGCATAGGGATCGGCGTAGCTGTAGCCGAAGCGCAGCGTCCCGTCGGGCGCGACGCGGGCGTCGGGCATGTTGATCAGGCCCGTCTGCCCGGTGGTACTTGCAGCCTGCGGCCATACGGGGCCTGCCCACCCCAGCGCGGCGATGAGCGCCAGCACTGCTCC
>DATFVY010000238.1:0-2046 GCA_035259925.1 Burkholderiales bacterium | reverse complement strand
TTCGGTCCGCCCACCAGCTTTGCTTCGGTGCCGGGGTAGGGCACCCCCAGGGACCCCGGCGGGCGCGGCTTGCCGTCCGGATGCGGGCCGAGCGGGACGGGACCACCTTCAGTCACGCCGTACACCACGAGCGGCTGCGCGTTAGGAAACTGCGCTTTCAGGTCTTTCAGCAGTTCGGGCGAGGAAGGCGCCGAGCCCATCATGATGGTCCGTACCGACGTGGTGTCGGTCCTGGCGAGCAGATCCTTGCGCGTGAGCAGCATCGCCATCATGGTCGGAACCCCGGAGATGACGGTACAGCGGTGACGTCCGATGGCGTTGATATAGCGCTCGATGTCGAACTGAGGCAGCAGCGGTAGCGTTGCTCCGGCGGTCAGCCCCTGCTTGATCGCGTTGAGGGCGTTCTTGTGATACAGCGGAGCGGCGACCAGGATTACGTCGCGCTCGGTCGTGCCGCGCGTGTGCGCGAGGATGCGCCGGCTCCAGTTCTGCCCGTAGTGGCTGAGCAGCACCCCTTTCGGCCGGCCGGTGGACCCCGAGGTGTACGGCTGTATGGCGACTGAGCCGGGTGCGGGCTCGAATGCGTCGAATGGCCGGGTATCCAGGAAGCGCTCGAATTCGGACCCGAACTCCACCGCGCGCAGGCCGGCCGGAACGAGCCTTTTCGACCCCGCATCCGTAAACACGAGCCGCGCGCCGGCGTCGGTCAGGATGTACGCCACCGCATCCGCGGGGAGCTTCACGTTGACGGGAACGGGCACGACTCCCACCCGCATCGCGCCGAGCAGCGTCATGACGAACTCCGCCCGGTTCAACGAGAGGATGCCGATGCGGTCGCCCGTCTTGAGTCCCGCGCGCTGCAGCCCGCCGGCGACCGCGTTGCAGCCCGCCTCGAGCTGGCGAAAGCTCACCGACCGCGGCTTGCCCGGTTCAAGTAGCTCGATGATCGCCGGGCGATCGGACCCGGCGTGCTCGGCAAACAGCAGGCCGAGGTTTCCCGGGTATCCGCGCGCTTCTGGCCTGGGAATCGTCATGGGCCGTCGGTCGTCAGCCGTCACTGAATCAAGGAGTGACAACGACCTTCCCGAAGACCTCGCGGTTCTCGATCAGCCGGAGCCCCTCGGCCGCTTTTTCGAGCGGCAGCACGTTGTCTATGACCGGCTTCATGCGGCCTTCCCGGATCAGGCCCATCAGCGCCTGCAGGTTGTCGTCGTAGAAGCTGTTCGAGCCGATGACCTGGATCTCGAAGCTCCAGATGTAGCGCAGGTCTTCCTTCGGGTCGTAGCCCGCGGTTGCACCGCAAACGAGCACCTTGCCGCCGCGCTTCACGCAGCGCAGCGTCGGCGCCCAGGTGTCGCCGCCGGTGAAGTTGACGACCACGTCCACGCCGCCCTCGTAGGTGCGCCGCTGCGGTTTACCGTATTTCTCGACCGCCCATTTCGAGAAGTCGGTGTCCTTGTAGTTGATTACGTGGTCCGCGCCCAGCTCTTTCAGGCGCGCGATCTTGTCGGCGCTGCTCGCGCACGCGATGACCTCGGCTCCCAGCATTTTCGCCAGCAGCACGCACCCGGTGCCGACCCCGCCGCTCGCGCCCAGCACGAGCACCTTGTCGCCGCCCTTGACGGTCTTGTGCGTGATCAGCATGCGGTGGGCCGTGCCGTAGGCGACCGGCAGCGAGGCGGCGTCCTCGAACGTGACGGCGTCCGGCATGCGGATCAGCTGGTGCTGCGCGACCAGGCATTTTTCAGCGAGCCCGCCGTGCATCATCTCGCCCATCAGTCCCTTCTGGCGGTTCAGCGGATTCACCAGCACCCGGTCGCCGCGCTTCCAGCCGTCCACGCCGCCGCCGGTCTCGAGAATCTCGCCCGCCATGTCGAGCCCGATGATCATGGGCAGGGGGACCTTGATGCCCGGCATGCCGCGCACGGTAAAAACGTCGTGATAGTTGAACGAAGTCGCCTTGACCCGGATCACCACGTGGTCGTTGGTCACGACCGGGTCCGGAAAATCCTTCACCAGCTTCAGCTCATCCAGCCCGCCGTGCTT
>DATFVY010000237.1:0-3868 GCA_035259925.1 Burkholderiales bacterium | reverse complement strand
GGAAAATCTTGCGCAGGTCGCGGCACGTGATCACCGGCCCTTGAGCAGACGCATCACTCATCATCCATCACTCGTATCGAAGGGCTTCCGCGGGATTCACCTGCGCCGCCCGCCAACTGGGGTAGATCGTCGCCAGCATCGACAGGACAAAGGCCACCACGGCCGTAAGCACCACGTCGGCCACCCGCACCTCGGAAGGCAGGTCGCTGATGTAGTAAACATCCTTGGCAAGGAACTTGAAGCCCAGCAGGTTTTCGATGAACGGGACCACGGTCTCGACGTTGAACGCAAGCGAGAGTCCCAGGATCAGCCCGAGAAGCGTTCCCAGCAGGCCCACGATCGTACCCTGGATGAGAAACACCCCGGTGACCGAGGCGGGGCTCGCGCCAAGCGTGCGCAGGATAGCGATGTCCGCGTGCTTGTCGTTCACGGCCATCGTCAGGGTGGACACGATGTTGAACGCGGCGACGATGACGATGATCATCACGATGAGAAACATCATGCGCTTCTCGATCTGGACGGCGCGGAAGAAATTGGCGTGGTGCATGGTCCAGTCGCTGGCGTACACGTCGGGACCCAGCGATCGTGTGAGATCGCGCGCGACGGTGCCGGCCTCGAACAGGTCTTTCAGCTTGAGGCGCACGCCGGACACGGAATCGCCGAAGCGGAACAGCCTCTGCGCATCCTCGAGCGCGACCAGCGCGAGGCCGGCGTCGTATTCGTAGTGGTCCACGCCGAAGATTCCGACCACCGTGAACTGCCGCAGCCGGGGAATGATCCCCGCCGGGGTCACCTGCCCCTGCGGCGCGACCAGCACCACCCTTTCACCGACCGTCACGCCGAGCGCGCGGGCGAGCTCGATGCCCAGCACGACCCCGTATTCGCCGCTCTTCAGGTTTTCGAGGCGGCCGCTCCGCATGTGCGCGGCAAATTCGGCCACGCGCTCCTCGTACTCCGGCAGGATGCCGCGCACCAGCGCGCCGCGCACGGCAGAACCGTGGGTGAACAGCCCCTGGGCAGTGATGTAAGGGGCCGCGGCCACGACCCTCTCATGGCGCGCCGACTCGGCCACCACCCGCTGCCAGTCGTTGAGCATGCCGCCCGCGCCTGAGAGCTGCACGTGCGAGGCGACCCCGAGTATCCGGGTGCGGATCTCCCGCTGGAAGCCGTTCATCACGGACAGCACGGTGATCAGAGCGGCGATCCCGAGCGCGATGCAAACGATGGAAACGACCGATATGAACGAGATGACGCGGGTACGTTGCTTCGAGTAGGTGTAGCGCAAACCGATGAAGAGTTCGTACGACAAGCTAGACACCGTTCTCCGTATGAGGCCGTTATTCTGACACAAGGCGCAGCGCAGCCGCCGTGCTAGACTCGCGGCGACACGCCGCGGCATTCATGAACATTCACCTGCTGGTGCCCGAATTGTTCTGGCCCGCGGGCGCAGGTGCCGAGCCGTACCGCGATCTGGATCTGCCTGCGCTCGAAACCCTGCTCGCGCGCGGCGCGCGGACGCGGGCTGCCGGCGCATCGCTCGAGCGCTGGCTGGCCGCGGCGCACGGACTTTCCGCCGACCTGCCGCTGGCTCCCTACGCGCTGCGCGGCGACGGCGTTGAGCCGGGCGATCACTGGTGGCTGCGCGCGGATCCGGTGCACCTCAGGGTTCACGGCGACCGCCTGGTGCTGGCGGATGCATCGAGGCTTGCGTTGACAGCAGAAGAGGCGCAGCAATACGTCGCCACGCTCAATGCGCACTTCGCCGCCGAGGGCTTGACGTTCATCGCGCCCCACCCACAGCGCTGGTACGCGAGGGTCGCCGCCGAGCCGCGGCTGGGCACACCGCCCACCGCGGAAGTGGCCGGCCGCAGCGTGGCGTCCTTCCTGCCCGGAGGAAACGATGGCGCGCGCTGGCGCAAGGCGGTCAACGAAATACAGATGCTGCTGCACGAGCATCCACGCAATAGCGCGCGCGAGGGCGGCGGCAACCTGCCAGTCAACAGCATCTGGCTGTGGGGCGCCGGACGCGAGGGCCGGCTGGCCACGCCATACGGTGCGACATGGGCCGACCACCCGCTTGTTGCGGGACTTGGGGCGGCGAGTGGAATTGCCGCGCGGCCCCTGCCCCCGTCGGGTGCGCTGCTCGACCCGCGTGGCGGCGGGACGCAGCTCGTCGTGCTGGCATCATTGCCGGCAACGGCCTACGGCGATCTGCGGCAGTGGCGCGAGGCGCTCGCCAGCCTCGAGAGGGATTGGTTCAGTCCCCTGCTCGATGCGTTGAAAGGGGGGGCGATAGAAACTCTGGCGCTGCACGGCCTGGGACCCGACTTCAGCTACGTTTCGGAGATCCGGCCGCGTGACCTCTGGCGCTTTTGGCGCGCGCGGCACCCGCTGCACGTTTATGCCGCCTGACGCGCCGACGATCACCATTCGTTCCACGCCGGCGGCCACCGTCCAGCAGTTGGTGGCGGACGGAGTGCACCCGCTGCTGGCGCGTCTCTATGCAGCGCGTGGCGTCGCTCGCGCACGCGACGTCGCCTCCGATTTCGGACAGCTTGCCGGCATGGACGCCATGCTCAACCTGCGCGCCATGGCGCGCCTGCTGGCCGATGCGGTCACGGCGGGCCGGAAACTTCTCATCGTCGCCGATTACGACGCCGACGGGGCGACCGCATGCGCGGTAGGACTGCGGGCGCTGCGCGCGCTGGGAGCGGACGTGCACTATCTCGCGCCCAACCGCTTCGAGTACGGCTACGGCCTGACCCCCGAGATCGTCGCGCTCGCCCGCGCCCGTTTCGATCCCGACATGCTCATCACGGTCGACAACGGTATCGCCAGCATCGAGGGGGTCGCAGAGGCCAATCGTCTCGGCATACCCGTGCTGATCACCGACCATCACCTGCCGGGCGAGCGCCTTCCCGCCGCCGCCTGCATCATCAACCCCAACCAGCCAGGTTGCGGGTTTCCGAGCAAGCACCTCGCCGGCGTCGGCGTCATGTTCTATCTGATGCTCGCTCTCCGCGCGGAGCTCCGCGCGCGGGGAGCCTTCGCAGCCGCCAGCCGCCAGCCGTCAGTCGTCGGTCATCAGTCGTCAGTCGCAACTTCTGGGGAGCCCAACTTCGCGGAGCTGCTGCCTCTCGTCGCCCTCGGCACTATTGCCGACGTCGTCACGCTCGATCACAACAACCGCATTCTGGTGCAGCAGGGCCTGCAACGCATCCGCGCCGGCCGCATGCAGCCGGGCCTTGCCGCGCTGTTCGAAGTCGCCGGCAGCGACGCCCGGAATGCCACGGCGCGCGACCTGGGATTCGTGCTGGGGCCGCGGCTGAACGCCGCGGGCCGGCTGACCGATATGGCCCTGGGCATTGAATGCCTTGCCACCGACGACGCGGCGCGCGCGCGCGCCATCGCTTCCGATCTCGACCGCCTCAACCGCGAGCGGCGTGCCATCGAAACGCAGATGCAGGAGGGCGCGCTGGCGGCCGTGGAGGCCGGGGATTACGGCGACAGCTACACCCTCAGTCTCTACGACCCAGCGTGGCACCAGGGCGTCGTCGGCATCGTGGCAGGGCGGATCCGCGAGCGGTTCCACCGGCCGGCCATCGCATTCGCGCGCGGGGATGCGGGGACGATCCGCGGATCGGGACGCTCCATCCCGGCCCTGCACCTGCGTGACGCGCTGGACCGGGTGGCAGTGCGCAACCCGGGACTGCTCGTGAAGTTCGGCGGGCACGCCGCGGCAGCGGGACTGACGCTGCGGGAGGCCGACTTCGAGCGCTTCCGGGCCGCGTTCGAAGCGGCCGCGCGGGCGCTCCTCTCTCCCGTGGACCTCGAACGCGTAATCGAGACCGACGGCGCGCTCGCACCC
>DATFVY010000236.1:0-6968 GCA_035259925.1 Burkholderiales bacterium | reverse complement strand
GTGCCCGAACGTGATGGTCAGCGGGTTCGCGCCCAGCTTCGCATCGCGCTGCCAGGTGCGGTCCGAGGTGCGGGTCAGCACGCCGCTGTTCATCATGGTCATGTTGACCGACAGCATCTCCCCGACGTAGCCATCCTTGATGAGCTCGCGCATGAAGAGGTAGGCGGGCGAGGCGCGCCGCTGCAGGCCCACCATGGTGAGCAGCTTCTTCCTGCGCGCCAGGGCCGCAAGGTCCTCGGCCTCCTTCGTGTTCGCGCCCAGGGGCCACTCGCAGTAGACGTGCTTGCCCGCTTCCAGCGCGTCCTTCGTGAGCGTGTAGTGCGCCGGCACGCGCACCGCGATGAGGGCCGCTTCGACCTGCGGGTCTTTCCCCATCTGCTTGATATCGCTGTAGGCGTGCTTCACGCCGTACTTGTCCGCCGCGGCCTGGGCGGTGTCGGCATGCGCCGTGCACACGGCATGGAGCCGCGCCTCCGGAACGCCCTGCAGCGCCGGGACGTGCGCCCACGGGCCCCAACGTCCGCCTGCTCCCACAAGACCGACGCGCAACGGATCAGACGAGCTCATGCTTTGTTCTCCTGGTGACGACTGCGGGTGAGGGTCGGGCGCTAGCCCAGCTTGCGGGTGACGTCGTCGAACAGCTCGTCCACCTTGAAGCGCTGCGGGATGAGCTTCTGGCGGTGGACGTAATCGATCGCGACCTCGAGGTTGTGGCGGTTCGCCTCCAGGCCGAAAGGCGTCATGTCGGGCATGCCGGAGGGGGGCGCGGCATGCTTGGCGTCGAGCAGGAGCCGGTACACTTCGCGCACCGCATCGGGGTTGGACTTCGACAACTTGTCCCGGACGACGACCATGTGGTTGATCTGGATCGCGCGGTTGCGGGCATGCCAGTCGCGCGCGGCGTGATCCGGGTCGGCGATGACGCGCTTCAGTCGCGGGTCCGGCAACTCGGGGTCCCTCAGCACCGCAGCGTCCACCTCGCCGTCCAGCAGCATCTTGAGCAGGTCGCGGCCCTCGGCGGCGCGCTCGACCGAGGGCGGGTCCTTGAATTCCGCGACGTGCGGCTCTTCGAAGGTCACCCAGCGGATCGAGTCGATATTCACGCCGTAGTCGCTGGCGAGTATGCCGCGGAGCCACATGCTGGTGGTGACCGAGTACGAGCGGATGCCGACGCGGCGTCCGCCCAGATCCTGCGGGCGCAGCTCGCCGCGCGCCGAGTTGTAGACCAGGAAGGGATGCTGGAAGCGGCCGAGGACGACCGCCGGCAGAAGCACGTACGGCTTGCCGTGCGCCTTGGCCATGAGGTAGGTCGTGATGGCGAGCTCGGATACGTCGAACTCGAGGTTGCGCACGGTGCGCTTGAACGCGCCCGCCACCTGCGGCACGTCCGCGAAATCGAACGCGACCCTGGGCGAGGTGAGCTGGCCGCGCCGCAGCGCCCGCGTCGTGGGGTAGTCACCGAGCAGCGTCTTGAGGCGCGGCTGGGCGGAGGTCCTCGCTTGCGGAACTGACGACATGCCGGTCAAAGTCCCTCGCGGAGCGGTAGTGTCGTCACTCGTCACCCGTCACTCGTCACCTGCCTCGTTCAGCCGCCGGTGTCCTTCTGCTCCGTCTGCGCGTACTTGCCGGTCAGCTGCGGCGTCGTGCCTTTCAGACCCTTCAGCTCGCGCTCGAGGCGCGTCTCGCGCGCCCAGGTGCGCTTCAGCTCGTCGCGCACCTTGACCGCCAGGCGGCCCAGCCCGTCGATCTCCAGCTCGACCGTGTCGCCGTCCTGGAACGCGGACAGCCCGCGGTGGTTGGTGCCGGTCGCGATGACGTCGCCCGGCTCCAGGTCGTGGATCGAGGAGATCCATTCGATGATGCGCGGGATCTTGTTTGCCATGTCGTCGGTGTTGTAGTTCTGCTTGAGCGCGCCGTTCACCCACAGCCTCACTTGCAGCTTGTGGGGGTCCTTGATCTCGTCGGCGGTTACCAGGTACGGCCCGATCGGGGCGAACGAGGCGCGCGACTTCATCTGGTAGAAAGTGTTGCCCGGCGGCAGCACGCCGCGCGCCGAGCCATCGATGAAATTCACGTAGCCGAAGACGTGCTCCATCGCGCGCGCCTGTGTCACGTGGCTCGCGCGCTTTCCGATGACGAACGCCAGCTCGGCCTCGCCCTCGAATATGGTCGCTGCGATGTCGGGCAGCACCATGGTATCGCCGTGGCCGACGATGCAGCCCGGCGACTTGTGGAAGGCATTGATCGGCGCCGGCTCCTTGCGCGTGCCGTCCTCCATGTAGTTCACCGCCATGCAATCCACGTTGACCGGCCTCGGCAGCGGCGGGAGCAGCTTCACCTGCGCCACGGGCACTCCGACGCCGTCGCTGGCGGCCCGCGACAGTGCGCCGCGATACTCGGAGAAGCGCGCGATCAGGTTGTTCATCAAGTCGCCCGGTGCGGTATGCGGGATCTTCCGCACCACGGAGGTCACGTCGACGACGCTATTGCCGCCTTTCAGTACGCCCAGTCGGTAATCATTGAAGTAGACGAGTTTCATATCAGTCCTCTGGCGAATGGGAAGCCCTAAGATGATTTTCGAGCTGTCGTGGAACGGGCGCGCCTCGGATCGCGCCACCGGCGGAGTTGCTCGCGTCATCTTAATCCCAACCCGCGAAGCGCGGCAAACCCTATCCGGTCGGCGTATGATGTATGAGAGCCGGTCTGGTGTTCCCAAGGAGAAGGACGTGAGAAAGAGCGCGATATCCCTGCGGCGCAGGTACCTGATGATTGCGGGGCTGGCCGGGGCCGCGGCGCCGACCGTCTCTTTCGCCGGAGCGACCACGAGTCCGCTGGGTGCGCCGGCCGTGTCGTCGTTTGCCGACAGGCTTGTCGTTTCCGGCCGCATCCTGGGCACGGACGGCAAGCCGCTCTCCGGCGCGACGGTCGAAATATGGCCGGCCGGCTCGCGGCAGCCGCGCGGCGAGGCCAGCACGGATGCCGACGGCCGTTTCTTCGCGGCAGTCCCCCCTGCGGGACACCGCCGCCCGCAGGATCTCCGCTATCGAGTGGTCCACGGAGGGCGCGGGATGCCCGTCCAGCGGCTTCACTTCGCGCGCGGGGAAATGCAGCGTGACGAGGCGGGCGCCTGGCGCGCGACTTTCGGGGCTACCCTGGCCTGACGGCGGGGTGAGGCAGTGAGGCAGTGAAGAAGTGACGCAGTGACGTCGCTTCAGGCCCAAGCGCGGTTGTCGACGGTGTTCTCGTAAGTCGCCCCGGCCGGGACGAGACCCCAGTCCAGCGTCCACTTGTAGGTGTGATCGAAGCGCTCTCGCGTGTAGGGCTCGGGGGGCGCGTTGAGCAGGCGGCTCAGCTTCAGGTCGCCACGCTCGAGCAGCCCGCCGGCTTCCTCCAGGAAGTAGTGCTCGTAACGGCCGGGGTCCTGCTCGATGGCGTGGGCGGCCTCGGCTTCGGCGCGGAACATCCTTGCCAGGGTGTCGCCGTCCAGCTCGTCTCCCGCGGCTTCGCTGCGCGTCGAGTGCGACTCCATGAGGACGCGCATGCCGCGCTTTTCCGCGATGCTGATCCACGGCTCCATCAGGCTCACCGCCGCCACTTCGCCCCGGGCTGCCGCCTCCATGCGCTCCTTCATGGTTCCGGCGAACGTGGTCCTGATCTGCTCGCGCTTGAGGAATCCCTCGAGCAGCTTGAGGGTGGTGAAATGCGAGCCGTTGAACGGGCTCACCGCGATCGGCTTGTCCTTCAGCTGCTCGGGCTCGTAGATGCGCGACTTCGGGTCGGTCACGATCGCGAACGACGACATCGCGGAGCCCAGCGCCACGATCTTGGCCGGGCGGTGCCCGCCCTCCACGGTGGACTCCACCGCGCGCTTCATGACGCCCCATTCGCACATGCGGAACTGGTCGCAGGAGCCCTGGTCGTAGAGCGCCTCCATGGTGCGGTCGAAGATGTTCGCGCGCAGCGCCTGGTGATCGGAATGGCGCTGCCCCGATCCCGGGGTGCGGATGATCTCGACGTCGAGGCCCTGGTCGCGGAAATAACCTTCGTCACGGGCGACCAGCAGCGGCAGGTCGTGGACCGCGTTCATCATCGATGCCTTCACTTTCCTGAGCTGCGTCGTCATTGCGGATTCTCCGGCAGGCGCGCACGATCATTTTCCCCTTTTTCCCCGCGTGGCGCACCCGCCAGCTGGAGCGCGGCCGCCACCACCGGCTTGGCCCATTCCGGGGTGCGCGCCAGGTCCTGCGGGTCGAGTATTCTTCCCCGCCGCATGTGCAGCACCAGCACGGGCACCGGTGTCTTGCCCGCCGCGGGGTCCGCGTCCGCGCTGTTGTCGAAGACGCGCAGGGCGGCGAGGTGCGGCAGCAGGTAGATGAGATTCAGGCGGCTGCGCTCGAAGCGGCGGCGGATATCGGATTCCGGTATGTCGTGGCCGCCCCGCCGCACGCGCGCACGGACACGCGCAATGTGCAGCTCGGGGCTCGCCAGCCCGACGTACCACATGTGGATCGCGGCGCCCTGCGCGGCGGCCTTCGCCAGCAGCCCCACGATCGTATTTCCTCCCAGGGTGGTCTCGAATGCGAAATCGAGACGCTCCGCGATGGCTCGCTCGAGCAGCCGGCGGCCCCGATGCCACGCTTCGCTGTTGACGTCCGTCTGGGCGAGACCGGGATTCGCGCTCCTCAGGGCGCGGGCGGTTTCGTCGGGGTTGTAGTAGTCGGCACCGAAGCTGCGGAACGCCGCGCCGCCGATGCTGCTCTTGCCGGCGCCGTTGACGCCGGCGAGGACGTAGATGCGCCCTGCGCGAGGCAGGCTCACCCGCCGCCCCGCGCTAGGCGCGCTTGCGGATTTTCACCGGCGCGTGCCGCGCGGCCTTGACGGCGGCGCGGCCGAGCTCGGCCGGGGCGGCGTCGAACGCGGCCTCCATTCCCTTCCTCGCCTTGGGAGTCTGCAGGCGCGCGAGCAGCGTGTCGTATTCAGCCCGCAACTCGCCCAGGGTTTGAGCGCGCGCCTTGACCAGCGCCTGGAACTCGTCGTAGGAGATGAGCACGGCCCTGGGCGTCTCGTGCTTGGTGATCGCGACCGCGCCGCCGCGCACCGCCTGCTCGAGGACGGTGCCGAACTCGTTCTTGAGACGGGTGGCGGCGACGGTCGGCACGTCGACCAGCTCGCCCTGGCTGTTGCGGAAAGTCAGCGTGGACATGGCAAGGCCCTCACTTTTGGCCATTATAGACTAAATAGCCAATAAGGCCAAGTGACACCGGGTCAGTACACGGCGGGGACGTAGATCTCCCTGGGCAAGGGGCCGCGGTGGTAGTCGGGATTGTGGACCCGCTCGGGCAGGGTTACCGACTCGTGGGGAACCTCGCTATAGGGAATCTGGCTCAGCAGGTGGTGGATGCAGTTCAGGCGGGCGCGCTTCTTGTCCACCGCCTCGATGACCCACCAGCGCGCCTCGGGGATGTGGGTGCGCTCGATCATGATCTCCTTGGCCTTGGTGTATTGCTCCCAGCGCCGGCGCGACTCCAGGTCCATGGGGGAGAGCTTCCATTGCTTGAGGGGGTCGTGGATGCGCATCTTGAACCGCAGGTGCTGCTCGTCGTCGGTGATCGAGAACCAGTACTTGATGAGCACGATGCCGGAGCGCACCAGCATCTTCTCGAAGTCCGGGACGGTGCGGAAGAATTCCTCGTATTCGGCGTCGGTGCAGAAACCCATCACCCTCTCCACGCCCGCGCGGTTGTACCAGCTGCGGTCGAAGAGGACGATCTCGCCTCCCGCGGGCAGGTGCGGCACGTAGCGCTGGAAATACCATTGCGTGCGCTCGCGCTCGCTGGGAGCCGGCAGCGCGACGGTCCGGCAGACGCGCGGATTCAGGCGCTGCGTGATGCGCTTGATCATGCCGCCCTTGCCGGCGGAGTCGCGGCCTTCGAATATCACGACGACCTTGAGCTTCTTGTGGACGACCCAGTTCTGGAGCTTCACCAGCTCGCCCTGCAGACGGAACAGCTCCTTGAAGTACCTGGATCGGTTGATCGTGGCCTGGCCGGGATGGTCCGCGATGTCGTCGAGAAGGTTTGCCAGGCGGTCATCGTCGATCTCCATCTCGAGCTCTTCATCGAAGCTGTCCAGAAGCTCGCCGTGGACACGCTGAAAGATGGCGCTGGTGTCGGAAAGTCTGTCGTGGCTCATATCATCTCCATTTGGCTGCGCGCCGGCTGAGCCGGCCTCGTCGGATGGACATCTGGACCAGGCCAGGAAGGCGGTCCGGGAGGACCCATGATAACGCGGCCGGCCGCCGCGGCGCCGAACCGCGCCCCGCGTTACGCAGGCTCGCTGGGCGCGGCAGGCGGCCGCTGCTCCGGGGAAATCATCAGGAGGAACGGCAGCTCGCCCTTTTGCAGCAGCAGCGAGCCGGTCGCCATCACGACCTGCTTTTCCGCCTTCTTGACCGCCGAGCTGAGCTCGTAGTTGATGGGTTGTTCCCAGTCCACCTGGCCGTTCATGTGCTCCATGAAGCAGCGCACGATCGCGTCGGCGGTGTGCCGGAACAGGTCGGTCTCCGCCTGGAATTCGTAGGTCGCGCTGGCGCCGGTCTCGGCGGACATGAAGGCGGCGCGGAATGGCGCATCCATAGCTTTTTCCCCGCGAAGTTCTCCCCGGCATCCATTGGACGCGGGGAATATTGCGGATTCGTGACACGCATCGGCGCGGTGGTACCATCCACCGATGGCTCACCCGGACAAATTCCTGCTTGCCTGCGTCATGGGCTGGCCCATCGCACATTCCCGCTCGCCGCTGCTGCACAACTACTGGTTCAAGCAGCACAAGCTCGCCGGCACCTACGTGCCGCTGGCGGTGAAACCCGAGGGGCTGTCGGCCGCGTTGCGCGCCCTGCACCCGCTGGGCTTCGCGGGCTGCAACCTGACGATCCCGCTCAAGCAGCACGCGATGACGATCGTGGACGA
>DATFVY010000235.1:0-2232 GCA_035259925.1 Burkholderiales bacterium | reverse complement strand
CGCAGGCCTTCCGGGGCGACTTCCCTGTCGATGGCGGGAAGCTTTTCCAGCGCATTCAGTATCTTCATTGCCGCCGACGCCACGGTGTTGAACTGGTGCCGCGCAATGTCGTAGTTGGCCTGCTTGAGCACGGAGTGGATCTCCAGGCGCACGGCCTTCTGGAGGGTGGGGTCGGCCGCCGGCCCGCCGCCGCCCTCGAACTTCAGGCAGTAGTTCCACAGCCGCCTGAGAAAGCGGGAAGCGCCCTCGACCCCGGCGTCGCTCCACACCAGCGTGTCCTCGGGGGGCGACGTGAACATCATGAAGAAGCGCGCGATGTCGGCGCCGTAGTGGTCGATCAACTCCTGCGGGTCGACGCCGTTGTTCTTCGACTTGGACATGGTGCCCATGCCGCCCGACTCGACCGGCTGGCCGTCCGCCTTGAGCGTGGCGCCGCCGTTTTCTGCCTCGACCTCCGCCGGGTTGTAGTAGGTGATGCGGCCGCCGTCGGACTGGCGGAAATAGATGTCGTTCAGCACCATGCCCTGGGTGAGCAGGTTGGTGAACGGCTCGTCCACCTTGAACAGCCCGAGATCGCGCATCACCTTGGTCCAGAACCGCGAGTAGAGCAGGTGCAGGATGGCGTGCTCGATGCCGCCGATGTACTGGTCCACCGGCAGCCAATAGTCCACGCGCCGGTCCACCATGCCCTGCGCGTTATCGGCGCAGGCGTAGCGCGCGTAGTACCAGGACGAGTCGACGAAGGTGTCCATGGTATCCGTCTCGCGTTTCGCCGCCTTGCCGCATTTCGGGCACTTCGTGTCGACGAAATCGGCTCGCTTCGCGAGGGGGTTGCCGGTGCCGTCCGGGACGCAGTCCTCCGGCAGCACCACCGGCAGATCCTTGTCGGGGACCGGCACGTCGCCGCAGGCCGGGCAGTGGATGATGGGAATGGGCGTGCCCCAGTAGCGCTGGCGCGAGATGCCCCAGTCGCGCAGCCGCCACAGCACCTGCTTCTCGCCCAGGCCCTTGGCCTTCAGGTCCGCCGCGACTGCGTCCACCGCCTGCGGGTAGCCGAGCCCGTCGTAGCGCCCTGAATTGAAGCACACGCCGTACTCGAGGTAGGCCGCCTTCAGCGGCAATTCGAGCTTGCCCTCCGCGGGCCGGATGACCGGCTTGATGGGCAAGCCGTACTGCTGCGCGAACTCGAAGTCGCGCTGGTCGTGCCCCGGGACGCCCATCACCGCGCCTTCACCGTAGCCCATCAGCACGTAATTGCCGACCCATAGGGGGACTTTCTCGCCGGTCAGCGGATGCACGACGGAGATGCCGGTCGGCATGCCCTTCTTCTCTATCGTCGCGAGGTCCGCTTCCATTACGCTACCGCGCTTGCATTCCTCGACGAAGGCCGCAAGCTTGGGATTGCCCCGGGCGGCATGGGTCGCGAGCGGATGCTCGGCGGCAACCGCGCAGAAGGTGACCCCCATGATGGTGTCGGCGCGGGTGGTGAAGACCCACAATTTTTCCCGCTTGCCGCCGAGCTCGTACGGAAACGCGAAGCGCACGCCGTAGCTCTTGCCGATCCAGTTGGCCTGCATGGTCTTGACCCGCTCGGGCCAGCCGGGCAGCGTGTCGAGCGCGCCCAGCAGCTCGTCGGCGTATTTCGTGATCGCCATGTAGTACATCGGGATTTCGCGCTTCTCCACCAGCGCGCCGGTGCGCCAGCCGCGCCCGTCGATCACCTGCTCGTTGGCGAGCACAGTCTTGTCCACCGGGTCCCAGTTCACGATGCCGGACTTCTTGTAGACCAGCCCCTTCTCGAGCATGCGCAGGAACAGCCACTGGTTCCAGCGGTAGTAGGCGGGCTGGCAGGTGGCGAGCTCGCGCGACCAGTCGATGGCGAAGCCGAGCGACTTCAGCTGGCCCTTCATGTAGCTGATGTTGTCGTAGGTCCATTTCGCGGGCGGCACGCCGTTTGCCATCGCCGCGTTCTCGGCCGGGAGCCCGAACGCGTCCCAGCCCATCGGCTGCAGCACGTTGCGCCCGTTCATCCGGTGATAGCGCGTAAGCACGTCGCCGATGGTGTAATTGCGCACGTGCCCCATGTGCAGTTTCCCGGATGGGTAGGGAAACATCGAGAGGCAGTAGTACTTGGGCTTGCCGGGAGACTCCACCGCGCGGAAGGCGCCGCTTGCGTCCCAGTACTGCTGGGCTTCCCGCTCGATGAGCTGGGGATTGTATTTTTGCTGCATG
>DATFVY010000234.1:0-7844 GCA_035259925.1 Burkholderiales bacterium | reverse complement strand
GAGCGCGATGCTGTAGAGGGTGTCGCCCTTCCCTACGACATGAAACTCCGGCCGCGTGTCTCCGGGGCGGAGGACGGTGCCGCCCCCGGCGGCGGGCCTGCCCGGCGCCGGCTTGGCATCCCGAGTGCGGTCAAAAACCGGCGCGCCCGTGCCGGTGCCGCAGCCGGTTACGACCGCCGCGACCAGCGCGCACGCCAGGAACGATCTTGTCACGGAGAGTACGGGGGTCACGACCGAGTCGGGGGCTAGCCTACGCCCGGCAGCAGGGGAACGAATCTGACCGGCTCCATGCGCCGCTCGATGTAGCCCTTTTCGGTGCGCTCGATCACGTAGAGATGCTGCTCGCTCTTGCCCGCTAGAGGCAAAACCATTCTACCACCCGGGCCCAGCTGCTCGAGCAGCGCGGCGGGCGCGCGTGCGGTCGCCGCGGTCATGACGATCGCCTCGAACGGCGCCACTTCGGGCATGCCGGCATGGCCGTCACCGTGCCGCAAGTGGACGTTCGAGACGCCGGCTTCACGCAGGTGCCTGCGTGCCTTGCGCACGAGCGCGGCGAGCCGCTCGATCGAGTAGACCTGGCGCGCGACCCGCCCGAGCAGCGCGGTCTGGTAGCCGCAGCCCGTACCGATCTCCAGCACGCGGGCGAGCGGGCGACCGTTGCGCGCGAGCTCGGTCATGCGCGCCACCGTGTGCGGGCTCGAGATGGTCTGCCCGAAACCGAGGGGCAGCGACATGTCCTCGTAGGCGCGGGTGGCGAGCGCTTCGTCCACGAAAATGTGCCGCGGCAGCGCTCCCATTGCAGCCAGCACGGTCTCGTCGCGTATCCCCTGCTCGCGCAAGCGCTCGACCATGCGCAGCCGCGTGCGCTGCGAAGTCATCCCGATGCCGGGATTCCTCGTCACGGGTCACCCGCCACCGATTACTGCCCGACGAGCCAAGCGGTGAGCGCCTCGAGCTGGGAATACCGCGTGAGGTCCATCTGCAGCGGCGTGAGCGACACCCGGTTGTTGGCGATGGCGTGAAAATCCGTGCCCTCGCCGGCGTCCTCGGCCGCGCCCGCCGCTCCGATCCAGTACACCGTCTCGCCGCGCGGCGTCTTGGACTTGATGACCGGTTCCGCCTTGTGGCGCTTGCCGAGCCGGGTGATCTGCATGCCACGCAACTGCTCGTGCTCGACGTCGGGCACGTTGACGTTGAGCAATACCGGCTGGCCGAACGGGCGCTGCTTGAAGCGTGTCACCAGCTCGACGGCGACGCGCCCCGCAGTGCTCAGGTGCCCGCCGCCCTCCGCCGCCAGCGAAATCGCGATCGACGGGATGCCCAAAAGGAAGCCTTCGGTAGCCGCCGCGACCGTGCCCGAATAGATCGTGTCGTCGCCCACGTTAGCGCCGTGGTTGATGCCGGAAATGACGATATCGGGCAGCTCTTTCAGCAGGCCGGTCACGGCTATGTGCACACAGTCGGTCGGCGTCCCGTTCACGAAATGCACCCGGCCCCGCGCGCGGCGCACGGTCAGCGGGCGGTCGAGGGTCAGGGAGTTGCTCGCGCCGCTGCGGTCGCGCTCCGGCGCCACCACGGTCACGTCCCCAAGCGGCGACAGCACCTCGGCGAGCAGCGTGATGCCTGGCGAGAAATAGCCGTCATCGTTGCTGAGGAGGATGCGCATGAGAGCAAAAAAATTGTAGCACGCCCCGCCGTCCGCGCCAGGGCACTCAGATCGTGAATGCCGCCAGGGCGAACAGGAGGTCGATCAGCACGAGCAGGGTCAGCGATCGCATGTAGGCTTCGATCTGTGCACGCGGCACGTCGTTGACGGTGTTGCCGGCGTAGAGGCCGGAGAAGCACGCGATGGTGCCAATCACCAGGCCGAAGACGATGGTCTTGATCCCGGCGAACAGGAGCGCCCGCGCCGTGAGCGCCTCCAGCAGCAGCTGCATCTGCTCAAGGAACGAGACGTGCAGCAGCACGGCGCACGCGGCGAATCCGCCGATGACCGATATGACCTGGTAATAGAAGGTCGTCGCCAGCAGCGAAGCGGTCAGGGCCGCCACCCGGGGGAGCGCCAGGTAGTCCCGCGGGTCGATGCGCATGTGCTCGAGGTGCCGCATCTCCCCGCGCACCTTCATGAGTGCGAGCTCCGTGGACATGACGCTCGCGCTGCGGCCGATCACCACGATCGCCACGAACAGCGGCGCGGCCTCCGTCACCAGCGTCCAGTTCAGCAGGTCGTAGAGATAGCTGTTGCGCGCGCCGAGCAGCAGCGTGGCCTCGGTGACCACCAGCGCGCCGATGGCGAACGCGAGCAGCGCGATCGCGCGCAGTCCCATGACGCCCACAAAATACGTCTGGCGCAGGAATACCTGCCTGATCATCGGATTGTGCAGGATCTGGCCGACGCGGGTCAGGCAATGCCAAAGCAGGAGCAGGTGTCCGCCGGGAACAGCCCAGGCGGGGTACTCGACGCCCGAGACCGGATGCATGCCGGACGTGTCGGTCGCTGGCGCCATCCCGTTCACTACCGGTGTTTCCGCGGTCCCGCTCATTTGGCCCGCTCAAGCAGCTTCAGTGAAGTTTCCTGCTGCTGCCGGTTGCCGGTTGCGCGGCTGACGTCGAGCGCGCGCTGCGCGTAGTCGCGGGCTGCTTCGCGCCCGCCTCCCGCCAGCTCCACTTCCGCCAGGGCCAGCAGGTCGAGACCGATCTTGTGGGGAAGGGCAAGCTGCTTGTCGAGGGCCAGTGCCTGATTCAGCGCCGCCATCGCGCCTGCGCGATCTCCCAGGGCGGCCGCGGCGCGCCCGTCTACGCGCAGGGCATTCGCCTCTTCCTCACGGTTCCCTTCCGAGCGGCTCGCGGCCAGCGCGCGCGCCGCCAGCTTGCGCGCCTCGGCCGGCGCGCCGCGCTCGAGCGTGAGTAGCGCCCGCAGGCTGACCAGCGCGGTATCCCGGCGGCAGGCTGGGGGCTTGCAATCCTTCTCCGAGCGCTGGAGCCACTGCTCCGCGACGTCAAGCTGCCCCGCCTGCAGGGCGAGATAGCTCCTGCGGCCCGCGGCCTCGCCGACGACGGCCGCATCGAAACGGGATGGCGTCGCGATTACCCGCTCCAGCGCGCGGTGCGCCTGCTCGGGCTCCCCCAGCGACTGGAGGACTGCTGCCAGATTCAGGGAGTTCAGGCCGATCGTGCGGAAATCCTCGATCGCCTCGGCGAGCCGCAGTGCCTCGCGGTAGTAGACCACAGCGCGCCTCAGCTCGCCCCTGCTGACTGCCGCGCGTGCGCGGTCGTTCAGCTCCACCATGCGCTCGCGCCGCAGCTCAGCGTCGGACTGCGGCGGCGGCGTGCTGCCACACCCCGCCAGGGCCAGCGTGAGACAGAGCGCCAGCCCTGCCCGCGCGGCGCGCGGGCTACCGCGCGCCATCGGCCGGAACCGGCGTCAGCCCGCCGCCGCCGTCGAGCCGCAGCATGGACTCGCGCGGGGGCTGCACCATGCCGCTCACCGGCCAGGAGCGCTTGGCGCCGCGCACCACCTCGCTGCTGTCGGAAATGAGCCCGCCGGCATCGACCACGATGCCGGCCAGCTCGCCGCTCACCAGGGCGCGCACGGTCTCGCTCGTCACCCGCACGTTTTCCAGGCTCTGCTCCAGCCGTGAAGTGATGCCGGGCAGCGCGGCGTCGATCTGCTTGAGCGAGCTGTTCAGGAGGACAACGCCCCCGTTAGCATCTTCCAGCAGCTTCTCCGCCTTGCCGAGGACGGAGCTGACCCGCGTTTCGCCCTTCTCGATGCGGTCACCCGCCGTCGCGATGAGCTTCGTGAACTCGTTGCTCGCGGCCACCAGCGAGCCCGCCGTGTGGTTGATATTGCGCACCGCCTGGCGGAAGTCGCCCTCGGGCGCGCTGAGATAGGCGGTCAGCGCGCGCACATCGCCCACGATAGGCGCCATCTGGTCGAGCAGCGCGATCATCGCGCTCTCGACCGACGAATCGCGCTCGTAGCGCAGCACGGTTTTTTCCTGGATCGGTCCCAGGTCGCCGGACCCGGGGCGGATCTCCAGTACGTTGGCGCCGATCAGGGCCTCGCGTGTAAGGCGCACCGAGGCCCCGGCGTCGATCATGGGCTGGTACCTGGCGTCTATCTTCAGCGCCACCCGCACGCTCAGATCGTTCTCCACCGAGATGCTCTCGACCGAGCCCACCCTGAATCCGACCAGCTTGACCGCCATCCCTGTGTTCATCCCGTCGGCGGACCCGGCGTGGAACAGCACGTGTATCCTCGGCGTGAACACGCCCTGCTGGTAGGCGAGCAACCCCAGACCGCCCAGCATGGACAGCACCGCCACCGCCAGGAAGATCCGCGAGGCGAGCGTGACATCGCGCGCGCCTTGTCTCATCTCGGTGCCCAGTTTCATGGATGCCTCCTCAGGTGATGTGGCGCCGGTCGCAGGCCGGCATTTGCTCCGGCATGTTGCTCAGGAGCAGGTAGATGCTGGTCCCCTGCGGATGGCGCCGATGGTAAATCTCGTCGAGGGCCATCGCGCGCTTCGCCTCCGGCGCCGTCAGGCCCTCGAAAAAGCGGCTGTACACCAGCACGTCGGGCTGCATCAGCAGACAACGCACGAAGCCCGCCAGGCGCTTGTCGAACGCCCCCAAGTCGCCCGGACGTTGCCGGCACAGCGCTTCCGTCTGCGCGCCGTCCAGCCCGCAGGCGGCGAAGCCCTCCAGCACCCGGGCGTCGAACTCACGGCTGCGCGCGAGGCCGTGGTAAATCGCCGGCAGCGCGATATTCTCCAGCACATTGATGTTGCTGACCATCCCGCCCACGCCATGGGCGACCTGCGAGCGCGGCACCTGCTCCAGGATCTGCTCAAGAAGCGCTTCGAGCCCGCCCGGCGTCGCCGCCTCGATGGCCACGGTTGCGCCCTGCTCGAGCTCGACGTCGCAGGCTGCCCCCGATTCCGGATTGCGCAGAGCGAGCTGGGCCATGGCCGGCGATCCTGCAGGCGCGACCTCTTCGCCGACGGTCCGTCGTTCTAGCGCACGACGGCCGCAGGTTTTTCCGCTCCCCGACTGTGGATGCGCTGGATCTTGCCGGTGGACGCGTCGATGCGCAGCCGCTCGATGTTTTCGAGATCGGTGCCGGTGACGCGCAGGTAGCGGGTATTGACCGGCGTTGCCGTCGAGTGCAGCTCCCGGCCGTAATAGACGCCGGCCTTGCCGGGAGTCAGGCGATAGCTGCCTTTCGCCTTGAGCTTGGCGTAGTCGGGGTCAGAGCCGTCATCGGTGCGGTCCCACAGGGTCATCTCGGTATATTCGGCCACCTGGCCGTAGATGGCCCAGGAATCCCCATGATCGTGGGGCTGCCCCTTGCGCGCTTCCGTATAGCGATAAGTCATGACCTCGAACCCGCACTGCTTGTCGATGTAGACGCGGTGCAGCCCGAGGGGTTGCTTCTCGCCGAAAAATTCCTTGGTGAACTGCGGATCGACGAGCAGGCGCTCCATCTGATCCTTGACGCGCTCGACGTGGGAGCGGGTGGACCCGGTCTTGAGAATGTCACGCGCGTCCCGGGAAAAATCCTGAAGTGAGTAGCCCACGGAATCCTCCTTTGCCGCGATAACGTCGTTGTTTGGCGCCCAACCGGCACCGCGCCGGGCTTTGAGGATTATAGCAGCGGCCTCACGCCGGGGGCGCGAAGGGCCGGTCGTGGGCGAGCGACGGCAGCATGGTGCGCACCGCCTCCACCCGCGACAGGTCGAGATCGGCGTAGACCACCCCCGGCGCTTCCCCGCCGTCGGCCAGCACGTCGCCCCACGGATCGACGACCAGCGAGTGGCCATAGGTCATGCGCTTGCCGGGATGCTCCCCGCACAGCGCGGCCGCGATCACGAAGCTCCCGTTCTCGATGGCGCGCGCGCGCAGCAGCGCGTGCCAGTGAGCCTTGCCTGTTTCCCGCTGGAACGATGACGGTATCGCCAGCATGAGCGCCCCGCGCTGGGCCAGCGCACGGTACAGCTGGGGAAAGCGCAGGTCATAGCAGACCGTCATGCCCAGGCGGCCCCACGGCGTCTGGGCGATCACTGCGCGCTCACCCGGACGATAAGCGCTCGATTCGCGGATCACCGTGCCGCTGGGCAGCGTGGCGTCGAACATGTGGATCTTGTCGTAGGTCGCAACCGCCGCGCCACGGTTGGAGAACAGCACCGAGCGGTTGAACATGCGTCCGTCGTCGCTCTTCAGCGTCAGCGAACCGGCGAGATGCCACACGCCGAGCTCTCGCGAAAGCGCCGCCAGCGCCGACACTGCCGGCTCTCCCGCCGCGTCCAGCGCCTTTTCCCGCATCACACGCCCGCTGCCGTCCATCATCAGGGCGTATTCGGGAGAAAAGATGAACTTCGCGCCGCCGCCGGCGGCCTCGCGCATCAACCGGTCCAGCACCGCGAGATTGGCGGCGTAGTCGCTTCCTGAATTGAGCTGGAGACAGGCGATGCGAACGTTCTTGTCGCTCACTCCCCTCCCTTGAGCCCCGCTTCCCGGATCAGTTTTCCCCACCTTGCGTAGTCGGACTTGATCAGGGCGTGGAATTCCGCCGGGGTAGTCGGCTCGCAGTCGAGACCGAGATCTTCCATCTGCGCCTGCACCTCGCGTAGGCTGAGCACCGCCACTATCTCCTTGTGCATGCGGTCCACGATCGGCTGCGGCGTGCGCGCCGGGAAGACGAAGCCGAGCCACCCGCTCGACTCGAAGCCGGTGTAGCCGGACTCGGCTATCGTCGGGACTTCAGGGGTCGCCGCCGACCGCTTCGCGCTCGTCACCGCGAGCGCGCGCAACCGCCCGGCCCGGATATGCGGGGTCTGGGTCGAAATCAGGCCGGCGATGCTTTCGACGTGCCCGGCAATCGCGTCGGCCACGGCCGGACCGCCGCCTTTGTAGGGGACGTGATTAAGCCGGATGTCGGCAGCTCTCCAGAAACGCTCGAACGCAAGGTGCGCGATGCTGCCGACCCCGGGTGACGCGTAGTTGATTTTCCCCGGCTCCTGCTTCGCCAGGGCCACGAACTGCTTGAGCGTCTTCGGCGGCATGGACGGATGCACCGACAGGATGCCGGTGACCAGCACCCCCTGCGTGATCGGAGCGAAGTCGTTGATCGGATCGAACGACACCTTGCCGAGCAGCGCCGGGCTCATCGCAAAGGAGGCGACGGAAGCCAGCAGAATCGTGTAGCCGTCGGGCGCGGACCTTGCGCCGAGCTCCGTCGCGATGTTGCCGCCCGCGCCGGCACGGTTCTCCACCACCACCTGCTGGCCGAGCCGGGGAGACAGGCGTATTGCCACCGCGCGGGCCACGAGGTCGTTGGCGCCGCCCGGCGCGAAGCCCACCAGGAGGCGAATCGGCTTGCCGGGATAGGCCTCGGCAGCACGCGCGACCGACGATGCCGCGATCGCGATGCCGAGGGCGGCCGCAAATGCGGCGCATCGTGCACTGGCCGTTGTCACTGGATCCCTCTCCTCGTAGAGTTGTTCACGCACGCTGAGGCGCGCTCGCGACAGTATAGTATGAGGAGGGGAAGCTTCCGAACGAGGGGGATGCTTGAGCACGGTTACGCTGGATCAGGCGGAGCGCATCATCGACGCGATCCTCGCTCGCGGCCGCGAACTCGATTGCCGGCCCCTGAGTGTGGTCGTGACCGATATCGGCGCCCGCGTCACCGCATTCAAGAAGGAGGACGGCTCCGCCATGATGCGGTTCGAGATGGCGCTGGGCAAGGCGTACGCCGCGCTCGCGCTGGGGCGCTCGTCGAGCCTGGTGCACGCCCGCGCCGAGGAGCGGCCGCTGTTCATGAGCTACCTGATGCGCGC
>DATFVY010000233.1:0-3222 GCA_035259925.1 Burkholderiales bacterium | reverse complement strand
ATGGTCGCCGCTTTCGGCGCCTTCATCGCGCTCCTCGCCATGGCATTGTTCGGCGAAGTAGCGGAGGACGGCCTGCGCGCGCGCGGCGGCGCGTTGCCCGCGAGCCTGGTGCGGGTGATCTCGCCGCTGAAGAATTTCGAGCCCTTCCTCAGGGGGATATTCGATACCTATGCCGTCGCGTGCTCGCTGCTGCTGATCGCCGTCTTCCTGGTGCTCTCGATCCGCCAGCTCGACGCGCAGCGTCTGAGGTGACGCCATGCGTCTGACCGGCCGGCGCCGCCTCGAGCTCCTGCTGCATCATGGAGTATTCGTCCTGCTCCTGATCGTGCTGGGGATGCTGCTCGCCTACCTCGCTCGTGAGTTCCGTTACGAGCACGATCTCACGCGCAGCCACCGCAATACGCTCGCGCCGGCGACCCTGGATCTCCTCGGCCGCATGGAAGGTCCGGTCGTGGTCACCGCGTATGCGCTGGCGCGCAACGCGCAGGGTGACAACGTCCACCGCCGCATCGAGGAATCCCTGCGGCCCTACCAGCGGGCCAAGCCCGACCTCACCCTCGCTCTGGTGGACCCGCGCGAGCAGCCGCAAGCCGCGGCGCGCGCCGGCGTGCGCGCCCCCTTCGAGCTGGTGGTCGAGTACCGCCAGCGCTCCGAGCACCTGACCGAGTTCAACGAGCAGGCTTTCGCCAACGTCCTGATGCGGCTGCTGCGCGGCGCCGACCGCGTCGTGACGTGGCTCGACGGGCATGGCGAGCGCAAGCTGGACGGCCGCGCCAACCACGACCTGGGCGAGTTTGGCCGCCAGCTCGAGCACAAGGGCTTCCGGTTGAGCAGCGTCAACCTGGCGCTCGCCCAGGAGGTGCCGGCGAATGCCGCGCTGCTGGTGATCGCCAGCCCGCAGGTGGATTTGCTCCCCGCCGAAGTTCAAAAGCTGCGGCGACATGTCGCGGGCGGGGGCAATCTGCTGTGGCTGATCGATCCCGAGCCGCTGCGCGGGCTCGCCCCGGTGGCCGAGATGCTGGGCCTGGTGCTGACGCCCGGCACCGTAGTGGACCCGCTGGCGGCGCAGCTCAATGCGCCGGCGGCGTTCGCCGTGGGCGTCGCGGCCGGCTACGGCCGCCACCCGGTGACCATGGCGCTGGACCTCAATACCGTTTTTCCCTTCGCACGCCAGCTCGGCGTAACCGAGCTGGAGGAGTGGCGCGCGACCCCGCTGGTCGATGTCGCGCAACGCGGCTGGGTCGAGACCGGGAGCCTGGAAGGGAAGCTTTCCTTCGACAAGAACCGCGATTTTCCCGGGCCGGTGACGATTGCGCTCGCCTTCGAACGCAACCGGGGTGCCCGCCAGCAGCGCGCGGTGGTCGTGGGCAACGGGCACTTCCTCTCCAACGCCTACCTGGGCAACGGCGGCAATCTCCTGCTCGGCGTGAACATCGTCAACTGGCTCTCCGGCGACGATCGCCTGATCACGATACAGCCGCGGGTCGCCGTCGATGGCGCCCTCGACATCACGCAACCGGTGCTTTTCCTCATTGCGCTCACCTTTCTGTTTGCGCTGCCGCTCGCGTTCATGGTGACCGGCGCGGTGATCTGGTGGCGCCGTCGCCGCGTATGAGCGGGAGATCCTGGCGCACCGCGCTGCTTGCCGCCGTGGTCGCGATCCTGGCTGTCTATGTCTATTTCAAGCCGGCGCGCGGCCCCGTTCAGTATCCGGTCTCCACTCTCAAGGTTCAGGACGTCCGGTCGATCCGGGTGGAGCGCCCCGGCGACGCCGCCCCTCTGCTGCTCGAGCGGCGGCAGGACGGCTGGTACGTCGCCGCGCCGTTCGCCGCGCGCGCGGATGCGCTGCGCGCTCACCAGCTGCTCGCCATCGCGGAAGCGTTATCCTCCCACCGTCTGCCGGCGGGTGATCTCGCGCGCTTCGAGCTGGACCGGCCCGTCGCCTGGGTGACGCTCGCCGGGCAGACCTTCAGCTTCGGGCTGGTGAACGCAGTGACGCGGGAGCAGTACGTGCTGTCCGGCGACTACGTCTACACGCTGCACCCTCGCTACGGGGCGGCGCTGCCGGCACGGCCCGCCGACGCCGCCAACCGGCAGTTGTTCGCCGCCGACGAGGCGCCCGTGCGCATCGAGCTCAGGGAATTCACCGTGGAGCAGCGCGCCGGCAAGTGGACGCTGAACCCGGCGGCGGGAGCGGTGAGCCAGGAGGAATTCATGCGCTGGGTGGACGAATGGCACCTGGCGAGCGCGCTGCGGGTCGAGCCGTGGAGCCGGCGCAAGCCGGTCGCGGAGATCCGGGTGCGGCTGAAGAATGGCCGCGACCTTACGCTCGGCGTGCTCGCGCGCCAGCCGGAGCTGGTGCTCGTGCGCACCGACGAGAAGATGCAATACCACCTGCGGGCCGAAGCCGCGAAGAGCCTGTTCTCCCCGCCAAGGGCAGAAGCCCGCAGCGAGCCGGGGCAGAAAAAATGACCCGTCACTCGTCACTTGCTTGGGTATGCCCGAGCTACCCGAGGTAGAGACCACCCGGCGCGGGCTGGAGCCCGTGCTGGTCGGGCAGCGCATCCGGACCGCCGTGGTGCGCAACCGGCGGCTGCGGCTGCCGGTGCCGCGGCGGCTGCCTCAGCTCCTGGCCGGCGCCACCGTGCGCTCGCTGTCCCGGCGCGGCAAGTATCTATTGATCGACTGCGGCGCGGGCGCGCTGATCGTGCATCTCGGCATGTCCGGCCGGCTGTGGGTGGTCAACGGAGCGACCCCTCCCACCGCGCATGATCACTTCGACCTGGTGCTGGAGAGCGGCACGGTGGTGCGGCTGCGCGATCCCCGCCGCTTCGGGCTGGTGCTGTGGCAGGCCGGAGACCCGCTGTCCCACGCCCTGCTCGCGGCCATCGGACCGGAGCCGCTGTCGCCCAAATTCGACGGTGCCGCCCTGCACGCGGCCACGCGCAGCCGCAATACGGCAATCAAGCTCGCGCTGATGGACAGCCATGTGGTGGCGGGCGTGGGCAACATCTACGCCAACGAGGCGCTGTTCCGCGCCGGCATATCGCCGCGCATCGCGGCGAAGCGCCTGACCCGAGAGCACTGCGATCGGCTTGCGCGGGCAATCCGCGAAACCCTCGAGCTCGCGATCGTCGCCGGCGGCAGCAGCCTGCGCGACTACGTCCGCAGCGACGGCATGGCCGGCAATTACCAGAGCCAGTTCACAGTCTACGACCGCGC
>DATFVY010000232.1:0-2972 GCA_035259925.1 Burkholderiales bacterium | reverse complement strand
TAGAGCAGGTGGCGGGCGTAGTTCTCGTGGCTCGCGCGGCGCCGCTCCGGCGGCAGCCAGTCGGGCGTGGCGGTCGCTTCGCGCAACGCCGCGCGGATCTCGCGCTCCATGCCCTCGGGCGCGAGTCCTACCGCGGCGCCTATGCCGTCGGCAAGGCGCTGCAGCTGCGTGGGGATGCTCATAATCGCTGAGATACTATGAAGGCCCGTCCGGCCTGTCAAAGCCATGGAAAGCTACAGCGCGCTGCAGCTCGCGATCGCCGCCGGCATCGTGTTCGGGGCGTTCATCATCCGGGGCATGTCGGGATTCGGCGCGGGCATGATCGGCATCCCGCTGCTGTCGTTCCTGATGCCCGTGCACTCGGCGGTCGCGATGTTCGGGCTGATGGTGCTGTTCCTGTTTCTCTACCTCAGCGTCCGCGACTGGGGGGAAGTGGCGAAAGACGAACTGAAGCGGCTGATCGGCCCCACGTTGGTGGGGGTCGCGGCGGGCGCGATGCTTTTCGCCAACCTCGACAGTCGACTGCTGCTCAAGCTACTGGGCGGGTTCCTGGTCGCCTATTCCACCTACGTGTTCGCCGTCCACTACTTCGGCATGCCCGAGCTGACCTGCTCGGGGCGCTGGGCCTACCCCGTCGGATTCGCCGGCGCGTTCATCGACACTCTGTTCGGCGGCGGCGGCGGCACGCTGGTCGTGATCTATTTTCACATGCGCAAGATCGGCCGCGCACCCTTTCGTGCCACGGTCGCGGCGCTGTGGCTGTTCGAGATGATCGCTCGCATCGCGGGCTACGGCGCCGCCGGCGCCTACACCCTCGACACACTCCTGTTGTGCGCCCTGTTCATGCCCTTCATGGCCGCCGGAACATGGGTGGGCGAGCGCCTGGGAAACCGCGTGAGCCCCGAAACCTTTTCCAAGCTCATGGCGGCGCTGCTGCTGGTCGCGGGCGCAAGCCTGCTCGCGAAGTAGCCGCGGATGAAACGACAACCCCCGGCACGCGACGCCGGCTCGAGTTGCGCGGGAATACGGAATTACAGGAAGAGAACGGCGGGGAAGACGGCCACGGCCAGCACCAGCACCAGCCACTCAAGGTTGTTGCGCTTGAGAAAGCCGGTAAAGTGCAGGATGATGATTGTGATCGCTATGACGTAAAAGATGTAAAAGGCCATTCGCCCCTCACTCAGGGATCCCCCGGGCGGCATAAGAATAAACCAATTCGGGAGGGTCGGGGAAGTACTGCGCCGTGCGCACTGCGGCGGCGAGTGTCACCTGATGGAATCTTGACAGATCCGCGCGTCATGAAGGCTATTCTCGCTCTCGATCAGGGCACGACCAGCTCGCGCGCCATTCTGTTCGACGCGGCGGGCGCCATCCGGGCGGTGGCGCAGAAGGAATTTCGTCAGATTTTCCCTCAGCCGGGCTGGGTGGAGCACGATCCGGAGGAGATCTGGGCGACGCAGGTCGCCGTGGCGGGCGAGGCGATCGCTCGCGCCGGCATCCAGGCGCGGGACGTGGCGGCCATCGGCATCACGAACCAGCGGGAGACCACCGTTGTGTGGGACCGTGCCAGCGGTCGCCCGCTGTGCAATGCCATCGTCTGGCAGGACCGCCGCACCGCCGGCGCCTGCGACACGCTCAAGGCGCGCGGCCTCGAGCCCCGCTTCACCGAAAAAACCGGGCTGGTGCTGGACGCCTATTTTTCCGGCACCAAGCTCGCCTGGATCCTGGACAACGTGCCGGGTGCCCGCGCGCGCGCGGCAGCCGGAAACCTCGCGTTCGGCACGGTGGACTCGTGGCTCGTATGGAAGCTTTCCGGCGGCGCGGTCCACGTGACCGATCCCAGCAACGCGTCGCGCACGCTGCTCTACAACATTCACACCGGAAACTGGGACGAGGAACTGCTCCAGCTCCTCGCCGTTCCATCGAAGCTGCTGCCGGAAGTGCGCCCTTCGAGCGGGGTCGTCGCCGAGACGGCCTCCGACATCTTCGCCGCGCGCATTCCCATCGCCGGCCTCGCCGGCGACCAGCAGGCCGCGCTCTTCGGCCAGCGTTGCGTCGTGCCTGGCATGGTCAAGAACACGTACGGCACCGGCTGCTTCATGCTGATGCATACGGGTAACTCCGCCATCCGCTCCCGGGCGAAGCTCCTGACCACTGCCGCGTGCCCAGCGGGGAAGGCGCGCGAATACGCGCTCGAAGGAAGCGTGTTCATCGCGGGGGCTGTCGTGCAATGGCTGCGCGATGGGCTGGGCGTCATCCGTTCCTCGGGCGAGGTCGAAGCGCTCGCGGCGAGCGTGCCCGACAACGGAGGCGTCTACTTCGTGCCTGCCTTTGCCGGGCTCGGCAGCCCGCACTGGGACCAGTATGCGCGCGGCGCCATCGTGGGACTCACGCGCGGCGCCACGGCGGGGAACATCGCGCGCGCAGCGCTCGAATCCATCGCCTACCAGACGGCCGACGTGCTTGCCGCGATGGAGAGCGACGCCGCTATCCGCCTGAAGGAGCTGCGGGTGGACGGCGGCGCGGCGCGCAACGATGCCCTGATGCAGTTCCAGGCCGACGTGCTGGGCGTGCACGTGGTGCGGCCGCGCATCCTCGAAACCACAGCGTTGGGAGCGGCCTACCTGGCGGGGCTGGGAACGGGCTACTGGAAGAGCGCGGAGGAGCTCACCGCCCAATGGCAGACCGAGCGTGTATTCGAGCCGACAATGGACCGGGGCAGGGCGGCTGGCCTGCTGGCCGGCTGGCGCAAAGCGGTCGAGCGCTCGAAGGACTGGGAACAGCGCGACGGGTGATGGGGCGCCTCGTCTGGCGCTGCGTCACTAGGCCTTGAAGGTGTCGAATTCCGGGGCGTATTTCACCAGCGTGCCGGGCGGTGGATGGGACCCTGCCTCGAGCATGAACACCATGAACGCGTCCTCCGCCCCGAATTCATTGCGCAGCCCGTGCCGGCTCGCGCGCTCGAAGCCGAA
>DATFVY010000231.1:0-7056 GCA_035259925.1 Burkholderiales bacterium | reverse complement strand
CTCACTGCCTCACTGCCTCACTGCCTCACTGCCTCACTGCCTCACTGCATCACTGCATCAATTAACCAGGAACGCCGGCGGCAGCGCCCCCACCACCCCCCGCCGGTAGCTCAGCTGGTTCCGCGCGATGTCGTGAGCGGCGCCGCTGCGCGCGTCGGTGACGATCTCTCCGCGGTAGAGCAGCTCCCGGTTCAGCGCCAGCGGCGCGCCCAGCATGCCGTCGAGCGCGCCGGAGAACTGCGGCGGCACGTCCTCGAGCGAAACGTGGCGCGGCTCGGGCAAGGCGATCGTTGCCGCGACGATGAAGCTGTTCACGTGCGTCATCCCCGGCCATGCCGGGCGGTAGAGCACGATGTGCTGCAGCTCGGAGCGCAGCGTGGCGAGCAGGTGCGCGTAGACCGCCGGCTGCTCCAGGTCCGCGAAGGTGTTGAATACCGCGATGCCGCGGGGCTCGAGGCAGCCCCTCAAATCGCGGAAGAAATCGCGCGTCAGGAGGTAGTCCGGCGTTCCGTCGCCGTGGAACAGGTCCACCACCACGACGTCGTAGCGGCGCCCGCAGCGCTTCAGGTGAGTGCGCGCGTCCGCCAGGTGCACGCGGACGAGGGCGCCGTCGAAACCGAAGTAGCGGCTCGCCGCTGCGAGCGACGCCGGGTCGATCTCCACCGCCTCGACCGCCACTCCCTCGCGGGCGAGCTGCATCGGTACGATTCCCGCCCCCAGCCCCAGCACGAGGGCGGAGCGCAGGTCCGGCCGGTAGGCGCGCGCCAGCGCTTTGAGAGCATAGGTGTAGAAGGAGAGCGAGCGGCCGTCCGAGCCCACGGTGTTCTGGATCAGGCCGTCCTGGAAATAGATGCGCCGGAACCGGCCGTCGGCCTCGGGGTCGCTGCGCAGGATCTTCACCGTGCCGAACAGCGAGCCGAGGCGCGCCTCGACGCGCCATGTCCGCCCACCATAACCGGCCGGCCACATGCGCCCAATGTAGGCGTCGGCCTGCCACAACAACAGGGCGGAGGCGACGGCAGCACCGCCAGCTGTGATCGCGAGACGGCGGCGGGACATGAGCGGCGCAGGAGGGCGCGCCACCGCCGCGAGCGGCAGCATCGCGAGCGCGAGCGCCACCACCAGGAGGGCCGTGAAGTTGCTGACGTAGGGAATGAGCCCGAACGCGGTGATCAGCACGCCCGCGACCGAGCCGAGGGTGCTCACGAACAGGACGGTGCCGGTCCCGGCGTCACCCGTCTGCCCGCCGCCGCGCGCGAGCAATATCGCCACCAGCAGGGGGTTCATCGCGGAAGCCGCGACCAGGGGCACGAACAGCAGCACGAGGCACGCCGCAAACGCGCCCGCCACCAGATCGCCGGTCGCGAGCCCCGGGAAAAGATAGGGATAGACGAGGCAGGCCACGACGATGGCAAAGGCGCCGATCGCGGGCATGAGCGCGTAGAGCTGGGTGAGCCGCGCCACGTTGCCGGTCGCGCCCCGGCGGGCGGCGAGCCGCCCGCCTCCCCAGTAGCCGAGCGCGAGCGCAACCAGCGTGATCGAGAGGATGCCGGTCCAGATGTAGAGGCTGACGCCGAAGTAGGGCGTCAGGACGCGCGATGCGAGCAACTCCAACGCGAGCACCGCGCCGCCGGAGACAAAGAGAATGCCGTAAAACATCCGGTATAATTCGCCACTTTCGCGAAGCAAACCCGAATTTAACATGCATCGGTCATCGTGCCGGCAGGCTGCTTCCGCCGCGGCGCGTCTTGCCGCAGGCGTCGCGCTATCCGCAGTGCTGGCGGCACCGTGCGCCGTCGCGCAAGAGCCGCGTGTTCCATACGTTCCTACCCCGCAGGAAGTCGTGGACCGCATGCTGGAGATCGCCAAGGTCGGCCCCTACGATTACCTCATCGACCTCGGCTCGGGAGACGGGCGCATCGTGGTCACGGCCGCGAAGAAATTCGGGGCCCGCGGCTTCGGCGTGGACCTGAACCCGGTGCGCATCCAGGAGGCGAACGACAACGCCCGCAAGGCGGGCGTCACCGACAAGATTGCCTTCTACCAGCGCGACCTGTTCGAGACCGACCTCGATTCGGCGACGGTAATCACGATGTATCTGCTGCCGCAGGTCAATCTCGAGCTGCGGCCGAAGCTGCTCAAGCTCAAGCCCGGCACGCGCCTGGTCTCGCACGACTTCGACATGGGCGACTGGAAGCCGGACACCCACGTCACCGTGAATGCCAAGGACAAGTACGGCGGTTCCGGCGGCACCAGCGACGTCTACTACTGGATCGTGCCCGCCGCGGCGGGGGGCGTATGGCAGTGGGAGCTGCCGGCGACAGGCAAGGCGCTCAACTACGAGCTGAAGCTGGAGCAGAAGTACCAGGCGATTTCCGGCACAGTCAGCGTCGGGGGGAGCACCGCGAAGATCACGAATGCGCGGCTGCGGGGCGAAGAGATCCGGTTCGCCTTCACGGTGAACGTCAACGGCCAGGCGGTACGGCACGAATTCAACGGCCGGATCAACGGTGACTCCGTGACGGGCTCGGCGCTGCTGTCGGGCCCGCGCGTGCAGGGACAGCACGACTGGGATGCGCGGCGCAGCGCCGGCGCCGGCACGGGCCGGGATGGAGCGCGGCTCCGCTACGCCCGGTCCGCGCACGGCGCATTCCATTGAAGGGAAGCCGGACCCTCGCTCGCGCCGCTGCGGCGCGGCTCAGCCGCGTGCTGCTCGCGGCCTGCCTCGCTGCCCCCGCATCAGCGCAAGACTGGGGTGACACGCCCTATGTGCAGACGCCCCAGAACGTCGTGGACAGGATGCTGGAGGTCGCGCAGGTCAACCGCGATGACTACGTGATCGACCTGGGGTCCGGCGATGGGCGCATGGTCATCACCGCGGCCAGCAGGCACGGCGCACGCGGCTTCGGGGTGGACCTCGACCGGCGCCTGGTGGCGCTCAGCAACCGCAACGCCAGGAAGGCCGGCGTGGCGGACCGCGCGGAGTTCTACCAGCGCGACCTGCACGCGACGGATTTCAGCCACGCTTCGGTGCTCAGTATCTACCTGCTGCCGGAAGTGAACCTGATGATACGCGGCCGGATACTCTCGACCCTGCGGCCGGGCAGCCGCGTAGTCTCGCACGACTACAACATGGGTGCATGGCCGCCCGACTTCCAGCAGGAGATGGCCGCGCCGGGCAAGACGGTCGGCATCGGCGAGCGCAGCAAGATCTTCTACTGGGTGGTGCCCGGGCGCGCGGCGGGCCGCTGGCGCTGGCAGCTGGCGCCCGCCGGCAAGCCGGTCGCGTTCGAGCTCGCCCTCCAGCAGAATTTCCAGGTGCTCGAGGGCGCGCTCACGGCAGCCGGTCAGAACGTGGAGATACGCAACGGCAAGCTCACCGGGGAAGCGATCGCCTTTTCCGCGACCCTGGACGGGGCGCAGTACGAATTCTCCGGGCGCATCTTCAACCACGCGCTGGAGGGCAAGGCGCGGCTGACCCGTGGCGGCGACGCGCGGGAGCTGCAATGGTCGGCGACGCGGGTGGAGATCTGGGACCCGCGCCACGCGGCTCTCACGCGGGAAGACGCGATCAAGGAGATCCATTGAAGAACGCGCGCGTCGTTGCCCCCGCAACGGCCGCCGCGTGGCTTTTCGCCGGCGCCGCGCTCGCGGCGGCACCCGCCGCGCCGCCCGATATTCCCACTCCCTATCTCCCGTCCACGACGGTGGCCGTGGACGAGATGCTGCGCGTGGGTGGGGTGGGTCCCGACGACCTTGTCGTGGACCTCGGCTCCGGCGACGGACGGATAGTGATCGCCGCGGCGCGCGATTATGGCGCGCGCGGGCTGGGCATCGAGCTCGACCCGCAGCTGGTCGCGGAGAGCCAGGCCAATGCACGGCAGGCCGGTGTCGCCGACCGCGTGTCGTTCCGCCACGGCGACGCGCTGGCGGTGGACATCCGGGAGGCCACGGTGGTCACTCTCTACCTGCTGCCGGGGCTGGTGGAAAAGCTGAAGCCCAGGCTGCTGGCGCAGCTGCGGCCGGGCACGCGCATCATCGCGCACGATTACGGCTTCGCAGACTGGAAGCCGGACCGGCGGGTCGTCATCTCCAAGACCTACATGCTGTACGTGGTGCCCGCGTCGGTCGCGGGCCGCTGGCGACTCACCGCGAGCCTGGCGTCCGGGGAGCGCAAGTTCGAATTCGAGCTGGAGCAGCAATATCAGGAGATACGCGGCGGCGCACGCGTGCCGGGTGGCTATCTGCCCGCGTTCGAAGCGCGGCTCGACGGCAACCGCATCGCTTTCGTGCTGGTGGAGGACAGCGTGAGCCACCGCTTCGAGGGGCAAATCTCGGGGACGTTGCTCATGGAGGGCACGGTCCGCTCGGGCCCGGGGCGCAATCCCGCCGCCGGCGCGTGGCGCGCGACGCGGGTCCTGCGCGGTGGCGACGAGGGCTGATGACTGCAGTGAAGCAGTGAGGCAGTGAGGCAGTGAAGCAGTGACGAGGTGATAGTGAGAATTGCTTTTCCGGTTTTCGCGCTTCTCGGCGTCTTGGCGGTTGAACCTGTCTTCGCGCAGGACGAGCCGCAGAAGCTCGATGCGCCGTACGTGGCGACGCCGCAAGTCACCGTGGACGAGATGCTGCGCGTCGCCAACGTGGGGCCGCAGGACGTGGTCGTGGACCTGGGCTCGGGCGACGGGCGCATCCCGATCACCGCCGCGAAGAAATTCGGGGCGCGCGGCGTCGGGGTGGAGCTCGACTGGCGCCTGAATCTCCAGGCCGCGGAGAACGCCCGCCTGGCAGGGGTCGAGAACCGCGTCAAATTCCTCGAGCAGGACCTGTTCAAGACCGACCTCAGCGAAGCGACGGTCATCACGACCTACCTGCTGCCGTTCATGATGCTGAGATTGAGGACCGTCTTTCTCGGCTTGAAGCCCGGGACGCGCATCGTGTCGCACGACTTCGATTTCGGCGACTGGCGGCCGGACCAGAAGACCTACGTGCGCAAGAACGTATTCCTGTGGATCGTGCCGGCGCCGGTGGCAGGGCGCTGGCAGATGCGCCTGCCGTTGCCGCCGATCGAGCGGCTGCTCGATCTCGAGCTGACGCAGCGCTACCAGGACGTTTCGGCCCACGCGCGGCTGAACGGCGTCCCGACGCAGGTCTGGGAGCTGAAGCTTGCGGGCGACCGCCTGACTTTTGCGATCGTGGACGCGACGGACCGGGAAAACGAGGTGATTCTCTACTTCGATGGCCGGGTGCGGGGCGACGTCATCGAGGGTGAGGTGACGCGCGGCGTCGGGTCCGAGCGCAGCGCGATGAAGTGGCGCGCGGCGAGGACCGCCCGATGACATTTCTGCGCCCCGCCGGACTCGCCCTGGCGCTTGGGCTGTCGATTCCCGCCACCGCGCAAACGCCGGACGTCCCCTTCGTGGCGACGCCGCCGGTGGTGGTCGATGCGATGCTCAAGCTCGCCGGCGTGGGTGCGGGCGACTATGTCATCGACCTGGGCTCTGGCGACGGGCGCATCGTCATTGCCGCGGCGAAGCAGCACGGTGCGCGCGGGCTCGGCGTGGAAATCGACACCGCGCTGGTGGGTGCGGCGCGCCTCGAGGCACGGCGCCAGGGCGTGGAAAAGCGCGTCGAATTCAAGGCGGACGACCTCCTGGGGATGGACATCAGCCGCGCCACCGTGGTGACCATGTACCTGTATCCGAGACTGATGCTGGCGATGCGCCCGCGGCTGATCGCGGAGCTCAAGCCCGGCGCGCGCATCGTGTCGCACGAGTTCGGCATGGAAGGATGGGAGCCCGATGCGCGCGTCACCGTGCCGGTCCCCGACAAGCCCTACGGCGCGCCTTCGAGCGACGTCCTGCTGTGGATCGTGCCTGCGGACGCGCGCGGTGTCTGGCGCTGGCGCCTCGTCATCGGCGGCACGACGGTCGACCATGAGCTGGCCCTGTCACAGGACTTTCAGAAGCTGCGCGGCGGCCCGGGGTTCGAAGCGGGTACGATGAAAGGCGACGAGATCCGCTTCGTCCTGGTCTCGAACGAAGGCGGCGGCGTGCTGCGCCGCGAGTATCGCGGCCGAATCGACGGCGATTCGATACGCGGTATAGTGCGGCTTGCGGGCGGCGAGGAGCTGCCCTGGCAGGCGGCGCGCACGCGCAGCGGCCGGATACAGTGATGTGGAGCGAGGGCGGGTGACGAAATGAAGGTCCGCAGATGAACCTGGCATGCCGATCGAAATGGATTCCTCTGGCGCTCGCGTTGCTGGCGCCGCCGGCGGGCGCGCAGCACGGTCAGGGCGATGTCGTTTACGTGCCGACGCCGCAGGTGGTGGTGGACGAGATGCTGCGCATGGCCAAAGTCGGACCGGCTGATTACCTCATCGACCTCGGCTCCGGCGACGGGCGCATCGTCATCACCGCGGTGAAAAAGCACGGCGCCCGCGGGTTCGGCGTGGACCTTGATACCTATCTGCTCAAGCTGGCGAATGCCGCGGCGAAGAAGGAAGGCGTGACGGACCGCGCGCGCTTTGTCGAGCAGAACCTGTTCGAAACCGATCTCAGCCCCGCGACGGTGATTACGTCGTATCTCCTGCCGGAAATGAACCTCAAGCTGCGTCCCAGGATCCTCGCCCTCAAGCCCGGCACGCGGGTGGTAGCCCACGACTATTCGATGGGAGAGTGGGACCCCGACGACGATGCGACCCTGGAGGTGCCCGAGAAGACGGTCGGGGACCCCGGCAAGAGCTATATCTTCCTGTGGATCGTGCCGGCGCGCGTCGCGGGCCGCTGGGAATCGCAGATCGTGGCCGGCGGCAAGCCGTCTGTTTTTGATTTTGCCTTCGAGCAGAACTTCCAGCTCATCCATGGCACGGTGCGCATCGGCGACCGCCAGCTCAAGCTGCCGCAGTTCAGGATGGTCGGCGAGCAGCTCACGTTCAAGCTCGAGGTGCCGGGCGCCGGCAAGCCGGCTGTCTACCAGTTCCGCGGCTGGGCCAGGGGCGATGCGATCGAGGGCAACGTCACGGTCGGGGACGGCTCCGGCCAGCGCGTCCAGCCCTGG
>DATFVY010000230.1:0-2307 GCA_035259925.1 Burkholderiales bacterium | reverse complement strand
ATCGAGGCGCGCTTCAACCCCTTCCCTGCCTTCCGGGATGCGGGGCTGATCGCGGTGAGCAGAGGGGGCACGGTCACCGACTGGACGGCGATGCCGTGGACCGCGGGTGGCTCCGCCGCCGTCGTGCTGAAGGATCCCTCGGACGCGGCAATCTTGGGCGAGGTGCGTACGCTCCTCGACAAGCTCGCGTCCGATCCGGCCAACGGCATCGACCGCGTGCTCGATGCCACCACGCTGCACGCGCGCGGGGGCTATCCGAACGCGTCGTTCTTGATCGGCTGCAAGCCCGGCTGGTTTGTCGGCTCGGGGTACACCGGCGCCGTCGCCACGAAGACCAATCGACCCGCCGGCACGCACGGCCATCTTCCGGATCTGCCCGAGCTACGCGCGGCGTTCTTCGTGATCGGACCCGGAGTGCCCGCCGGGCGCTCGCTCGGCCTGATCGACATGCGCGACATCGCGCCGACCCTGGCGCAGCGCCTCGGCCTGGCGCTGCCTTCGGCGGAGGGCAAGGCGCTTCTGCCCTAGTCGGCGTCGTTCTGAAGCATGCGCTTCATCGCCTTGCGCCGCTTCTTCCGCGCCTGAGCCGACTTGCGCTTCCGCTTGACGGACGGCTTCTCGTAGTGAGTGCGCCGCTTCATTTCCTGAAAGAGGCCGTCCTTCAGCATCTGCTTCTTGAGCTGCTTCAGGGCAGCCTCGATCTGGTTGTCGAAGACCTCGATCTTCACTATCGCGTCCTGAGGTGCCGCGTCGAATGATAGGAAGAGAGCGGGACCGACTGGTCGACGACGTTCATCGCTCTCAGCCGTTTCGATCCTTGCTCGAGCGCACTCGCGATCGTCGGGAAGGTCTCGGAAGACTCCTCGACAACCTCACCCGCGTAGTTGACGATGCGCCACTTCCACTGCGGTTCTTGAGGGCTCGAGACCGCTAAGACTTGCATAGCGCCATGGCACACACCTTCTGTGGGCTCTCTGGAAGAAGAGCCAGACACCCTAGTGTGACACACACTAGGTGCTTCTGCTTCTGGAGTAAAATCGCCCCATGCTCAGCGAGGAGCAAAACCGGGTCCTGACGGAAGTCGGCGCCGGCACGCCCATGGGCGAGCTCCTGCGCCGCTACTGGATGCCGATCGCCGCCGTCGCCGAGCTGGACGACCGCCCGACCAAGCCCGTGCGGCTCATGGGCGAGAACCTCGTCCTCTACAAGGACAAGGCGGGAAACTACGGCCTCGTCGACCGCCACTGCCCGCATCGCCGCGCGGATTTGTCGTATGGCTGGGTCGACAGCTGCGGCCTGCGCTGCCACTACCATGGCTGGCTCTGGGACCACACGGGCCGGTGCTTGCAGCAGCCGTTCGAGGAGATCACCCACCCGGAGGCGAAGTTCAAGGATCGGGTGCGCATCAAGGCCTATCCCGTCGAGGCGAAAGCTGGACTCCTGTGGGCCTATCTCGGGCCGCCCCCGGCGCCGCTGGTCCCGACGTGGGAGCCGTTCACCTGGGGGAACGGCTTCGTGCAGATCGTGTTCTCCGAGGTCCCCTGCAACTGGTTCCAGTGCCAGGAGAACTCGATCGACCCGGTGCACTTCGAGTGGCTGCACTCGAACTGGTCGCGTGCGCTCGGCGGCGCCGACGGCCAGCGCTCGCCGACGCACTTGAAGGTGGGCTTCGACGAGTTCGAGTACGGTTTCACCTACAGGCGCGTCCTCGAGGGCCAGTCCGAGCAGGACGAGCTGTGGACCGTCGGGCGCTGCTGCCTCTGGCCAAACTGCCTCTTCACGGGCGGTCACTTCGAGTGGCGCGTGCCGATCGACGACGGCAACATGCTGAGCGTCGGCTGGTTCTTCGACCGCGTGCCCAACGAGATGGAGCCGTACAAGCAAGACCGGATTCCCTACTGGTATAGCCCCATCAAGGACGCGCTGACCGACCGCTGGATCACTTCGCACATCATGAACCAGGACTTCGTCGCCTGGGTCGGCCAGGGGACCGTGGCCGACCGCACGCAGGAGCATCTCGGCGAGAGCGACCGTGGCGTCATCATGATGCGCCGGCGCATCCTGGAAGACGCAGACCGCGTGACGCGCGGCGAGGAGCCCAAGGGCGTGATCCGCGATCCGGAGAAGAACCGAGTCGTACGGCTGCCGATCATCGGCCGCGACTTTTTCGTCAACGGCTCGTCGCAGGTCGAGCACGAGACCTCGCGACAGCGCACGCCGGGGCTGCAGCTGCGCCGCGAGTTCCCGTTCCTGGTGGGACAGCCCGAGGAGGTCCGCGCCGCGTTCCGCCGCGCGATGGGCCTGCCC
>DATFVY010000229.1:0-2221 GCA_035259925.1 Burkholderiales bacterium | reverse complement strand
AGTTTCCGCTGCGCGTCAAGGCGGTGATGATCGACCTCGACGGCACGCTCGCCGATACCATTCCGGATCTCGCCGCCGCCGCCAACATGATGCTGCGCGAGCTGGGGCGGCCCGCGCTCGACGTCGGGCTCATCCGCACGTTCGTCGGCAAAGGCATACCCAGGCTGGTCGAGCGCGCCCTGGCGGGCCGCATCGAAGGCGGCGCGCCCGAGCAGCTGATGGCGCGGGCGCTCCCGCTCTACGAGCGCTGCTATGGCGAAGTCAACGGCCGTCATACCACGATCTATCCCGGCGTGAAGGAGGGGCTGGAGCGCATGCGCTCGATGCAGCTGCGGCTCGCCTGCGTGACCAACAAGTCGCAGCGCTTCACGGGCGCGCTGCTCGAGCAGCTCGGTCTCGCGCGCGAGTTCGAGATCGTCGTCGCCGGAGATACGCTGCCGCAGAAAAAGCCGGACCCGGCGCCGCTGCTGCACGCCTGCCGCGGCTTCGGCATCGCGCCGGCCGACATGCTCATGATCGGCGACTCCATGAACGACGCGCAGGCCGCGCGCGCCGCCGGCTGCCCGGTGTTCTGCGTACCTTATGGTTACAACGAGGGCCGGGACGTGCGGGAGCTGGAGGTTGATGCTATAGTAGCGTCCCTTGTCGAAGCCACCCGGCTGATAACAAAGGCGTAACAAGCATAGTCATGCACAACGCGGACTACGGAATCGGGAAGCAGCGGGCCCCCGCCTGGGGTCGCTGGCGTCGCTGGCGCAGCTAGCCGGCGGTCCGGCGCGCGCGGTTGCCGCGCCGGTGTGTTCCCAGATCGTTTTCCGTTTTCGTGGAGTGACTGATGACTGAAGCTGATTTCGTCCGCCTGGCGCAGGCGGGCTACAACCGGGTCCCTGTCGTGCTCGAGACCTTCGCCGACCTCGACACGCCCCTGTCCATCTACCTCAAGCTCGCCAACGGGCCGTACAGTTACCTGCTGGAATCCGTCGTCGGCGGCGAGCGTTTCGGGCGCTACTCGTTCATCGGGCTGCCTGCCTCGAGCCGCATCGAGGTGCGCGGCGAGCGCTGCGTCGAATTCCGCGGCGTCCAGGCGGTGAGCGAGCAGCGCGTTGCCGACCCGCTTGCGTACATAGCCGACACCCTCGCGCGCTTCAGGGTCGCGCAGGACGCGACCCTTCCGCGCTTCTGCGGCGGGCTCGTCGGCTATTTCGGCTACGACACGGTGCGCTATATCGAGCGGCGGCTCGGGCCGGCGCGAGGCCGCGACGAGCTCGACACGCCGGACATCCTGCTGCTGGTCTCGGAAGAGATCGCGATCGTGGACAACCTGTCGGGCAAGCTCACCCTGGTGGTGTATGCCGAGCCGGGCAGGCCCGGCGCGTTGCAGGCAGCGCGAGCGCGGCTCAAGCAACTGCTCGCGAAGCTGCGCGAGCCGGTTGCCATCCCCGCGGACACGCGCGGCCCGTCCCAGGCCGCGGTCTCGGGTTTCGGCGAGGCCGCCTACCACGCCGCTGTCGAGCGCGCGAAGCAGTACATCTTCGAAGGCGACATCATGCAGGTGGTGCCCTCGCAGCGCATGGTGAAGCCGTTCCGCGCCTCGCCGCTCGCGCTCTACCGGGCGCTGCGCACCATCAACCCCTCGCCCTACATGTACTACTTCAACATGGACGGCTTCCACGTGGTCGGCGCCTCGCCGGAAATCCTGGCGCGGCTCGAAGGCGACACGGTGACGGTTCGCCCGATCGCGGGAACGCGACGCCGCGGCGCGAATCCCGCTGAAGACACGGCGCTGGAAAAGGAGTTGCTGTCCGACGAAAAAGAGCGCGCCGAGCACATCATGCTGGTGGACCTCGGGCGCAACGATGTGGGGCGGGTCGCGCGGACCGGCAGCGTCCACGTAACCGAGCAGATGGTCATCGAGCGCTACTCGCACGTGATGCACATCGTGTCCAACGTCGAGGGCCGCCTCAAGCCGGGCCTTAACGCGGTGGACGTGCTGCGCGCGACTTTTCCTGCGGGGACGGTTTCGGGCGCACCCAAGGTGCGCGCGATGGAAATCATCGATGAGCTGGAACCGGTCAAGCGCGGCGTCTACGCCGGCGCGGTCGGCTACCTCGGCTTCCACGGCAACATGGATGTCGCGATCGCGCTGCGCACGGCGGTGGTGAAGAACGGCACGCTCTACGTGCAGGCAGGCGGCGGCATCGTCGCTGATTCGCAGCCCGCC
>DATFVY010000228.1:0-3006 GCA_035259925.1 Burkholderiales bacterium | reverse complement strand
ATCGCGGACCCCGGTCCGAGTCGCACGATCAGGACAGGCGCGACGACGCTCTCCGGGGCGAACAGCCTGTTCTCCAGCACCTACAGCTGGTCTTTCGTGTCGAACCCGGGCGGAGCAGGCATGCTCACCAACCCCAATTCGGTGCAGCCGACGTTCACCGCCAACGTGAACGGGACTTACGTGCTGCAGCTCGTGACGGGCAACGGGAGCGCGCAGAGCGCACCCGTGCAGTTTTCGCTGGTCGTCAACAGCGCACTGACGCCGATCCCTTCGGCGATCCGTTTTGCCGATATCAAGAACGTGCTGCAAGTCACCTCAGTTTGCACAGGCTGCCACATCACCCCCTTCGGAGACGTGCCGCCGATCTTTTACCACAACAACGTCGATCGCAACATGGATGGAAACATTGGCGACGCGACTGATGACCTATGGTTTTATACGGAGCTGCGGGGGCGCATCAACTTCACCGATATTGCCGCAAGCCCGCTGCTGCGCAAGCCGTCCGGCAACCATCACGCCGGGAGTCAGCTTGGGGGGTTCGATACCTCTCTCGCTCCCGGCGCCACCACTGGCGGCTTTTTAAATGCGGGCCGCGGCAACTACGACCTGTTCCTGAACTGGATCCTGAACGGCGCGCCGTACCAGTAAAAAAGGGTGGGATATGCGTTTATTGCGTTTGCGCAATGCTGACGATCCGCGCCGCCGGCTGCTGATCCAGGCGCTCGCGCTGGGGCTGTTCTCGCTCGGCTCGCCGGCGGGCCGCGCGCTGGCGGCCGATATATTCGGACGCCGGCCCTCGAAACTGCCGGCGGGGCAGTCGATCTACCGCCTGGAGGGAACCGCGACCGTCAACGGGAAACCGGCGACCCTGGCGACTCGCATCGGCGCCACCGATACGGTGGAGACCGGGAAGGGCAGTGAAATCGTCTTCGCCGTGGGCGAGAGCGCGTTCATCCTGCGCGAGTCGAGCCGCATCGCCCTCGAGAGCAAGCAGAAAGACTCGGCGCTCATCACCGGCCTGCGCGTGCTGACCGGAAAGCTGCTCTCCGTGTTCCCCAAGGGAAGGCCGCTCCAGGTCGGGACCCTCACCTCGACCATAGGCATCCGCGGCACGGGGTTCTACACGGAAACCGACCCGGAGCAGACCTACTTCTGCACCTGCTACGGGGTAACGGATATCGCAGCCACCAAGGACCCGCAAAGCACGACGACGGTCGCCGCAGTGCAGCACGACCGGCCGCTCTACATCCTGGCCAAGGCCCCGCGCGGGGAAGCCATTCGCCCGGCGCCGTTCATCAACCACACCGACCAGGAACTGCAGGTCATCGAGGCGCTGGTCGGGCGCGTGCCGCCGTTCGTCTTCCCCAAGGAAGATTACCGCGCTCCGCGGCGCGATTACTGACGCGCGACTTCCGCCTAGGTCCCGCGCGCTCGTTTTTTCGGGCGCAGGATTCGATTGCCCGACTGCCGTCTCCTGTGGGATGAGGACGGCAGAGATTCGGTAAACCCTCCGCCGCGGGAAGCAGGTCCTTCCGTCCGGGTCCTTTGTGGGATAGAATACGATTCTATTCCACAAAGGCGTTTCCCTTGCTGAAGCTGAAGAAATTCGACCTGTCCCTGCGCACTGTCTACGCGCAGGCGAAGGAGCTGGCGCTCGCGCAGAAAGCAGTGCCGGTCCTCACTGCGGGCAGCCTTCAGACGGAAGAGCGGGCGGGGGGGAAGTTCGTCTATCGCTATCGCTACGACGCGGCCGGCAAGCGCATGACCGAGTATGTGGGAGCGGCGGCGGACGCGGGGACGGCGGAGAAGGTCGAGCAGGCGCAGGCGGAAATCAGGGATCAGGCGGCGATCGCGGAGTGCAGCCGGCAACTGCGCCGCATCGGATTCCACAGCGCCGACAACTCCACCGTGGTCACCGTTGCCTCGCTGTTCAATGCCGGAGTGTTCGGCGGCGGGGGCGTGCTGGTGGGCACGCATGCGTTCGGCGCGATCCTCAACGAGCTCGGGGTCGCTGCTTCGCCGTTTCCGATGACGGAGGACGTGGACGTGGCGGCGAAGAGCGTCGAGGTGGCGGCGCTGCCGGAAGGGGGATTCATCGAGCTGCTCAAGCAAACCGGTTTGCCTTTCCACGAGGTGCCCACGTTGAAGCGGGGGGGGCCGTCCACCTCGTTCAAGGTGCGGGGCCGCCGTCTGAAGGTGGACCTGCTGGTGCCCGCGCGCGGCAAGCCGTACACACCGGTGAAGGTGCCCGCACTGGGGGCGCACGCGGTCGGGTTGCCGTATCTGGAGTACCTGCTCGAGGCGACCACGGAGTCGGTCCTGATCGGCCGCGACCGCATCGTTCCCGTCACCGTGCCGCATCCCGGCTGGTTCTGCCTGCACAAGCTGGCGCTCTTCGAGTTGCGCACGGGCGCGGACAACCCGAAGCGCGAGAAGGACCTGTTTCAGGCCGTCCTGCTCGCTTCGGCCCTGGCCCGGGACCAGGACTTCCTGCTGGTCGAAGCGATAAAAGGCATGGACGCCAGGCTGCGGTCCAGGCTGAAGGGCGGGGTGCGGCGCGCGCTCGCGCTGCTGAAGGATGGCCCCGCCGAGGCCGCGCGTCTTCTCGAGCCGCTGGCCTGATTGTGGAATAGAATCCGGACGCGTCCCACAACGAGTCGGCCGCCAGGGCAGGACACCGTCAGGCCGGCTGGTAGAATGGTTTGGGTCCGGCCCAGCCGGAGCAACACGGGAGGAGCCCCAGTGAGCGATGAAAAGACCCTGAAGCTGGTAACCAACCTCAAGCGCGATGGCATCGAGAAGCGGCTCGTGGACGCGCGCAGCAAGGCGCAGAAGGCCGGTCTCTCCGATGTGGCCAAGATGCTCGAAGGCATCGAGGGCGCGCCCAAGGCGAAGGTCGAGGAGAAATTGAAGGGCGCGCAGAAGCTGCTGGCCGGCAAGGCCGACCACTCGCATATCCTGGAAGTGCTCGACATGGTGGAGCTGAATCTCCCCAACCTGTAACAG
>DATFVY010000227.1:0-14810 GCA_035259925.1 Burkholderiales bacterium | reverse complement strand
TACGAGAGGACCGGAGTGGACGCACCTCTGGTGTACCGGTTGTCACGCCAGTGGCATCGCCGGGTAGCTAAGTGCGGAAGAGATAACCGCTGAAAGCATCTAAGCGGGAAACTCGCCTCAAGATGAGACTTCCCGGGGACTTGATCCCCCTGTAGGGTCGCGGAAGACTACCGCGTTAATAGGCCGGATGTGTAAGAGGAGTAATCCTTTGAGCTAACCGGTACTAATTGCCCGTGCGGCTTGATCCTATAACCGTGAGCGGTTATGGGCTCGGTTCTGCGGATGCAATCGCCCATATCCTTTACTTCTTTCGAACAATGGCTCCCGGCACATGGCGGATCGCCGACCGCCGGGAGCTCCAGGCTACGTCTGACGACCATAGCGAGGTGGTCCCACCCCTTCCCATTCCGAACAGGGCCGTGAAACGCCTCAGCGCCGATGATAGTACGGTGTATTCCGTGCGAAAGTAGGACATCGTCAGGCACCCACAAAAACAAACGCCTCACCCAGCCGGGTGGGGCGTTTGTTTTTGTTGCGGCGCCTGACACTTGTCCTACTTTCGGTACGACAACAGGCCGTCATTTCAAAGTCGCGCAGCAGAGCGGAGCGTTCAATCCCGGTCGGCCTGTTGGGGCGGAGGCTAACTCGTCCGCATCCGTCTGATGCGGACGAAGTTAAGCTGCGTGAGCAGCGGCCGGAGCCAAAGTAGGACATCGTCAGGCACGCGGGTCTTTCAGGGGTTCTATAAGCTCCGCACCCTCATTTTTCGCGCTGTTTACCAGCGTCTTAACAGGGTACGCCCGCATTTCCTCGCTGGGGTAGGGCGCGAGCAGCTTCTGCAGGTCCAGCGGGCGCGGATTCTCCGGATCGAGCCACTCCGCATGCGCGTCCTCAGGAAGGATCACCGGCATGCGGTCGTGGATTTTCGCGGTCATTTCATTGGGCTCGGTCGTAATGATGGTGTAGCTCTCGACCGGGTCCTGTCCTTCCCGTCCCGGCCGGTACTCGTAGAGACCGGCGGCTGCGAACTGCTCCGCGTTGAGCAGATGTATGTAGTGCGGCACCTTGCCGGCGGGCGTCTTCTGCCATTCGTAGTAGCCCGTCATGGGTACCAGGCAGCGCCGTCGCAGGAACGCCGCGCGGAAGGCGGACCGGGCCGAGACCGTCTCCGCGCGCGCGTTGATCAGGTTGGCGCCGCCCTTGACGTCCTTCGCGGTGGACAGCACCAGGCCCCAGCGCAGGAGGGCAAGCGCGCGTGCGCCGTCCTGGACGCGGATCACCGGGAGGTGCTGCGTCGGCGCGGCATTGAAGGCGCCGCCGAAGGTGATGCCGCCGCGCGCGATATTCCAGAAGCGCTCGAGCTCGGCGGCGGCCTTGGTGACGTAGCGTCCGCACATGGCCGCACTCTAATGGAAATCCCGCGACTCCACTTTGAGTCGGCCGAGCAGCGCCGTGTAGTCGGTGAGCCGCCGTGCGACCAGATGCACGACCTCGCCTTCCTTCTGCATGATGCCTTCCACGCCGAGCAGGCTCGAGCCCAGCAGCTCGCGCCGCTGCCGTTCCACGAGGTCGTTCCAGACCACGACATTCACGTAGCCGGTCTCATCCTCCAGCGTCACGAACACGACCCCTTTCGCGGTCGAGGGGCGCTGGCGGCCGGTGACGATGCCGGCGGTGCGCGCAGGCCGCCCGTTGGGCAGCGCGTGCAATTCCGCGGCAGAGGCAAGCCGCAGGCGCCGCAACTGGCCGCGCAGCAGCGCCAGCGGATGGCGCCCCAGGGTCAGGCCCAGGCTTCGGTAATCGGCCACGATGTCCTCGCCCTCGCTGGGAGGCAGCAGGGCAGGCTCCCGGTCGCGGATGGGCGCGTCGCGCAGCAGAGGCGGCCGGGCCTGCATGCCGGCGGCCTGCCAGTGGGCGGCGCGGCGGTGGCCCGCGAGCGCGGCGAGCGCTCCAGCAGCGGCGAGATTGCGCAAGTCACGCCGGTCGAGCTCGGCGCGGCGGCCGAGGTCCTCGACATCGGCCAGCGGTGCCGCGGTACGGGCGGCATGGATCTGCCGTGCGGCCGCTTCGGAGAGGCCCTTCACCATCAACAGCCCCAGCCGCACGGCGGGTGACGAGTGACGAGTGACGAGTGACAGGTCGGCTTCGCCCGGCTCCAGAGTGCATTCCCACTCGCTCACGGTGACGTCCGCCGACCGGACTTCCACGCCATGCCGGCGCGCGTCCTGCACCAGCGCCGAAGCTGAATAAAAGCCCATCGGCTGGCTGTTGAGCAGGCCGGCGAGAAAGGCCGCCGGCTCGTAGTGCTTAAGCCAGGAGGAAACGTAGGCGAGCAGCGCGAAGCTCGCAGCGTGCGATTCGGGGAAGCCGTACTCGCCGAAGCCGCAGATCTGCTTGTAGATGCGCTCCGCGAACTCCTTGGAATAGCCGTTGCGCGCCATTCCCTCGTGCAGCTTTCGCTCGAATTTTTCCAGTCCGCCCTTGCGCCGCCACGCGGCCATCGAGCGCCGCAGCTCGTCCGCCTCGCCCGGCGTGAAATCGGCGGCGACCACGGCCAGCTGCATGACCTGCTCCTGGAAGATCGGCACGCCCAGCGTCCGGCGCAGCACTTCCTCGACCGCCTTGCTGGGATAGGTAACGAGGCGGGGATCACGCCGCCGCTTGAGATAGGGATGCACCATGCCGCCCTGGATCGGTCCGGGGCGCACGATCGCGACCTCGATCACGAGATCGTAGAACTCCCTGGGCGCGAGCCGCGGCAGCATGGACATCTGCGCGCGTGACTCGATCTGGAAGACGCCGATGGTGTCGGCGCGCCGAATCATTGCATAGACCGCCGGGTCGTCGCCGCGCTCCAGGATGTCCTCCATGGCGAGCGCTCCGCCGCGGTGGCGGTTCACGAGAGCGAGCGTGCGGCGGATCGCGGAGAGCATGCCGAGTCCCAGCACGTCGACCTTGAGCAGGCCCAGCGCCTCGAGATCGTCCTTGTCCCACTGGATGACGCTGCGCTGCTTCATGGCCGCGTTCTCGATGGGCACCAGGCGCGACAAGGGGCCACTCGATATCACGAAGCCGCCGACATGCTGTGAAAGGTGCCGGGGGAAGCCGACCAGGACGTTGAGGACGGCGATGAGGCGCTGGATCACCGGGCTCTCTGGGTCGGTGCCGGCTTCCCGCAGGCGCTCGCGCAGTACCCGGCGGCCGTCCCACCAGGCGAGCGATTTGGCGAGCCGGTCCACCTGCGCCGGCGCCAGCCCCAGCGCCTTGCCCGCGTCGCGCAGCGCGCTGCGCGCCCGGTAGGTGATGACGGTGGCGGCGAGGGCGGCCCGCTCGCGACCGTACTTGGCGTAGATGTGCTGGATCACTTCCTCGCGCCGCTGGTGCTCGAAATCCACGTCGATATCGGGAGGCTCGTTGCGCTCGCGCGAGATGAAGCGCTCGAACAGCACTTCCGTGCGTGCCGGGTCGACTTCCGTGATACCGAGGCAGTAGCACACGGCGGAATTTGCCGCTGAGCCGCGCCCCTGGCAGAGGATATCTTTCGAACGAGCGAACTGCACGATGTCGTAGACGGTGAGAAAGAAGTGCTCGTAGCCGAGCTCGCCGATGAGTTGTAATTCGCGCTCGATCAGGTCGCGCACCTTGGACGCCACGCCGTCCGGAAATCGTCGCTGTAGTCCCTGCTCGGTCAACTCACGCAGGTAGCTCGCCGGGGTGTGCCCGGGGGGGACGATCTCGTCCGGATACTCGTAGCGCAGTTTGTCGAGAAAAGGCCGACAGCGCTCCGCGATGTGGACGGTCTCGGCGAGCAGCTCGGGCGGATAGATCTGCGCGAGGCGAACGCGCAGGCGCAGGTGGCGCTCGCCGTTGGGATGGAGCGCGTGACCGGCCTCGTGCACCGGAACGCCAAGCCGGATCGCCGTCACGGCATCCTGCAGGAAGCGGCGCGAGCGTACGTGCATGTGCACGTTGCCTGCCGCGGCCAATGGCAATCCCGATGCGGCTCCCAGCTCGCGCAACGCCGCGAGCCGCGCGCGGTCGTTGGGCCCGGACAGCAGCTCTGCGGCGATCCAGGCGCGTCCGGGAAAACGCTCGGCGACCAAGCGCGCCTGCACCATATCCGGCGGGTCCGGCGGGACGAGCAGCACCAGGCAGCCATCGAGGTTCTGCTCCAGATCGGCGCGCGTGAGCCGGTAAGTCCCCTTGGCGGCGCGCATCCGGCCGCGGGTGATGAGGGTGCAGAGATGGCCGTAGCCCTCGCGGTTCGCCGCCAGCAGCACCAGCTTGAGGCCATCGTCGAACACGAACTCCGACCCCACGATCAGATTCAATCCGCATTGCCGGGCGGCGACATGGGCGCGCACCACGCCAGCGACGGAGCATTCGTCGGTAATGGCCAGTGCCTCATAGCCGAGCTCGCGCGCGCGCTCGATCAGCTCTTCCGGGTGGGAGGCCCCGCGCAGGAAGGTGAAGTTCGTGAGGCAGTGCAGCTCCGCGTAGGCGGGAAGGGAGCTGGAAAATTCAGGCGAAGAAACCATGCAGGTACCAGGCGCCAACGTCCCGGCGCTCGCGGTAGATCCAGAGCAGCGACTGGGCGGGGGTGCGGGCGACGAAGTAATCGCGGGTCACGTCGGCGCCGTCCCACCAGCCCGATTCGATGCGCTCGGGGCCGGCGAGCAGGGTGAGCGGGCCTTCGTAGCAGGGCGTATCGGCGCTTGCGGCCAGCCGCAGGGGAACGGCGAGCAGCCACAGGGGACGCGGCGCCCGGCGCGTGGCTTCGTCCGGCACTGTGTCGCGCCCCGGCTCGCCCGCCCGCCAGGCCCGCTCCGGTCGATGGTCCGCGGCCAGTCCGATACCCTTTACCGCGGCGTCTCCGAGGCGCCCACGCAGGCGCTCGATCAGCCGGGAAACTGTTTCGGAATGATCCTCCGGGGCCGGCAGGAACGACAGGCTGCGAGCCGGCAGCGGCACGAGCGAGTCGCTGGCCAGTGCGATCGTGGTGGTCGGGCCGGCAAGCTGCAGGCGCCCGAGGCGCTCGCGCAGGACATTCACGAGATGCTCCGGATCGCGGCTGGCGGCGACCAGATTGAGGACAAGGTGCGTGGTGTCCTCGTGGTCCTCGTGCGAGAGCGTGAGACGCAGCTGCTGCACGCCGTTGCCGCCGGCCGCGAGCAGCCCACACAGCTCCGCGATCAGACGCCGGGCAGCGAAGATCAGCGCCTCGGCTTCGTGCACCGGTGCTGGCAGCGCGAGCGCTGCCATGAACCGCCGGGGCGGGGCATAAGGCCTGCGCGCGTCGGGAAGCCGGTCGAGGGCGCGATCGAGATCGTCGATGAGCCGCTGGCCGAAACGCCGGGCGGCGCCGTCGCGCGGCAGCCGCAGGACGTCGCCGACGGTGCGGACCCCGACGTCCTCGAGCAGGACCGCCACCTGGGAGGACAGATCCAGCACCACGACCGGCAGCCGCTCCAGCGCATGGCGCAAGGCGTCGTGGTGCCGGATTTTCGCCGCGTGGCCCGCGCGCGCGAACCATTGCGCGGCAAGCGGCGTCGGCGCGCAGGCAACGCGCGCGGAATAACCCAGTTCCGCAACGCCGCGCTCGATGGACTCGCAGAGGCGGGTCAACCCGCCGAACAGGTTGAGCGAGCCGGCCACCTCGAGCAGCACGTCCGCGGGCGGGGCGAGGCTCGCCATCGGCGTGTACTGGCCGGCCCAGGCGGCGACGCGCTCGAGCGCCGCCTGCTCGGCGGCCGTGTCGCGGGCGAGGATATTCAGTCGGGAGTCGAGAGCGCAGGCCGCCGCGAGCGCCATGCCGGCCTGCACGCCGCGGCGCTGCGCGGCGGGACTGCAGGCCACGACCACGGCGTTCGCTTCGGCCGATGAAGCGATGACCAGCGGCCCCGGCTCGGACGCGCCGCGCGTGCGGGCGTCGAGCGCAAGGGAAGGAAAATGCAATGCCAGCCACAGCATGATTGAATCCGCCGCGAAATCGCGTTCAAACCGACTCCTCGATGCGACTCCCACCACCCCGGCTGCTCTGCAGCCACCCCTCCTCAGGCAGGAGGGGCATGGCAACGCGCGCCGGCCCGCTTCGGCCGGCCAGCCTGCCGTGCAGATCGAGCGTGATCGGGGCCGGAACGTCGCTGCCGCGGCGCTTGAGGACGCGCACCAGCGTCCGGCTCTGCGACTTGCTCACGTGCAGCCGCAGCGCAGCAGGAGAGGCGGAAGCGGCGCGTCCGGGACGGAACAGCAGCGCCACGGCGTCATTGTTTTCGACGGCAAGCTGCAGGCGCCTGAACGAGCGCTCGGGCGCGCGCTCGAGCCAGGCCAGCACCGCGCCGCAGCCGTGCGAGCGTAGCGCCTGCCCGCAGGCCCACACGCTTTCCTCGGCGGCGGGAGTCTGCACCAGCATCACGCGGGACAGGCGCACCCCGTGGGAAACGAGTGCGGGGGCGTACGGGATATAGGGCGGAGCAATCAGCGTGAGCCAGCGCCCCGACTGCGTGAGGCGGGCGGCGGCCGGCATCACCAGCTGCAGCTCGCCCGCGCCGGGACGCTCGCAATGGATCTCGGTCAGCGCTCCCGCCGGCCAACCGCCGCCCGGGAGCACCGCGTCGAGCTCGGCAAACCCGGTCGGAATGCTCGGCGCCGCCACCCGGGCGCATTCGCTCCCTCGCCAGATAGCGGGGTGATTGAGGACCTCTTCCAGCGCTTGTGCAGCCATAACGCCGGGCTCATAGCAGCTTGCCGTTGCGGATCACGCCGACGGCGATCCCCTCGATGGCCAGCGCCTGGTGGCGCAGGTCCACCACGATGATCTTGAAGTCGGGATTCTCCGGCGCGAGCTCGACGCGCTGGCGGCTCTGTCGGATGCGCTTGACAGTGACCTCATCGTCAATGCGAGCGACCACGATCTGCCCGGTCCGGAAGTGCTGTGTCCGGTGTACCGCGAGGAGATCGCCGTCGAGTATGCCGGCATCCCGCATGCTCGCTCCCCGCACCCTGAGCAGGTAATCGGCACGCGGCTTGAACAGGGCCGGATCGAGCTGGTAGCGGCTTTCGATATGGCTCTCGGCCAGAATGGGCTTGCCGGCGGCCACCCGCCCGATCACGGGAATGCCCGGCAACTGCTTGAGAACGATGCCGCGGGAGGCCCCGGCCAGCATCTCGATCGCGCCTTTGCGGGCGAGCGCCCGCAGGTGCTCCTCCGCGGCGTTGGGGGAGCGGAAGCCCATGGCGCGGCAAATCTCGGCGCGCGTCGGGGGCATGCCGGAGCTTGCAACCTGCTCGCGGATCAGCTTCAGGATCTCTTGCTGGCGCGGGGTGAGTTCGTCCATTGAAGAAGGCGGCTTTTTGAGACGTTCCTGTAAGTATATACAGTATTCGACGAAGGGCAAGCGCAGCGGTTCCGCGCGGCTGCAGCCACTGTCAAACGCGCTGATTCAAAACGGATTCACGCTCGTTGAATATCGTCAAAGGATCCCCATAACCTATTGGATTCCGGCATGATTTTTGTTACACTTTCCACCCCTCAATTCCGGGGGAAACAGAAGATGGGCTGGCCGGCCCATTTTTTGTTTGTAGAGCGCAAATTGACATGGATTTGAACGGGTTATTGGAAACTACCGTAACCGGCATGGGCTATGAGCTGGCGGGCGTGGAACGGCCTGCCCGCGGCGGGCTGCTGCGCATCTATATCGACAAGCCGGGCGGGGTCAACGTGGATGACTGTGCCGCGGTGAGCCACCAGGTCAGCCGGGTGCTCACGGTGGAAAACGTGAATTACGAGCGCCTCGAGGTGTCTTCGCCCGGCCTCGACCGGTTGCTGAGGGGCGAGCGCGATTTCGCCCGCTTTGCGGGCCAGCGGGCGCGCGTACGGATGCGCACGCCGGTAGACGGCCAGCGCAACTTCGTGGGCGTGGTGCGCGAGGCGAGCGCGGGCCGCGTGCAGCTCGAGGTGGACGGCAGGGTGCTGTCGCTCGAGCTCGGCAATGTCGAAACGGCGCGCCTGGTGCCGAACCTATAGCAGGAGAGCGGAATGAGCCGTGAAATATTGCTGCTGGTGGATGCGCTGAGCCGCGAGAAGAACGTCGAGAAGGAGACGGTTTTCGGGGCGCTCGAGCTTGCGCTGGCGTCCGCCACCAAGAAGCGCTTCAAGGAAGACGTCGAGGTGCGCGCCGCGGTGGACCGCCAGACGGGCGAGTTCTCGTTCTTCCGCCGCTGGGCGGTGCTGAACGACGGCGACCCTATCGAGGAAGCGGCACGCCAGCTCGCGCTGACCGAGGCTCGCAAGCAGAACCCGAATATCCAGGTCGGGGAGTTCATCGAGAAGCCGCTCGGCGGCCTCGAGGTCGGCCGTATCGGCGCGCAGACGGCGAAGCAGGTAATCCTGCAGAAGATCCGCGACGCCGAGCGCGAGCAGATCCTCAACGATTTCCTGGGCCGCAAGGAGCCGCTGGTCACCGGCGTGATCAAGCGCATGGAACGCGGCAATGCCATCATCGAGTCGGGGCGGCTGGAGGCGGTTCTGCCGCGCGACCAGATGATCCCCAAGGAAAACCTGCGCGTCGGCGACCGCGCGCGGGCCTACGTGTGGAAGACGGACCGTGCCAACCGCGGTCCGCAGCTCATCCTGTCGCGCACTGCGCCCGAGTTCCTGGTGAAGCTGTTCGAGATGGAGGTGCCTGAGCTGGAGGACGGACTGCTCGAGATCAAGGCGGCGGCGCGCGATCCCGGCTCACGGGCCAAGATCGCGGTGCATTCGAAGGACCGGCGCATCGACCCGATCGGGACCTGCGTGGGCATGCGCGGCTCGAGGGTGCAGGCCGTGACCTCCGAGCTCGCGGGCGAGCGCGTAGACATCATCCTGTGGGCGGAAGACCCGGCGCAGTTCGTGGTCAACGCACTGGCCCCGGCCGAGGTCAGCAAGATCAAGGTGGACGAGGAAGCACACAGCATGGACATCGTGGTGGACGAGGAGAACCTCGCCCAGGCGATCGGCCGCAACGGGCAGAACGTGCGGCTCGCGAGCGAGCTCACCGGCTGGGAGCTCAACATCATGACGATGGAGGAGTCCAAGAAGAAGAGCGAAGAGGAGGCGACCCGCGTCAAGACCATGTTCATGGAGAAGCTCGACGTGGACGAGGAGGTCGCCGACATTCTGGTCCAGGAGGGTTTCAACACGCTGGAGGAGGTCGCTTACGTTCCGATCAGCGAGATGCAGGAGATCGAATCGTTCGACGAGGCCACGGTCAATGAATTGCGCAGCCGCGCTCGCAACGCGCTGCTGACGCAGGCGATCGCGAGCGAGGAGCGCGTCGAGCACGACATCGAGGATTTGATGAAGGTCGAAGGCATGGACAACGAGACCGCGCGGCTGCTCGCGGCCAAGGGCGTGGGAACCCAGGAGGCGCTCGCGGACTTCGCGACGGACGACCTGGTGGAGCTGACGGGCCTGAACCTGGAGCGCGCCAAGCAGCTCATCATGGCTGCGCGCGCTCCGTGGTTCGCGGAAGCCAATTCCTGAGCGAGCCCCATGGCACAGATCAACGTCACCCAGCTCGCCCAGCAACTCGGGCTCCCGACGACCCTGCTCATCGAGCAGCTGCAGGCGGCCGGCATCAGCCGGGCGCTGTCCGAGGACTCTCCGCTCTCGGAAAGGGACAAGACCCAGTTGCTCGAGCACCTGCGCAAGTCGCATGGCGCCGGCGAGACCAAGCAGAAGATCACGCTCACGCGGCGCCAGACGACCGAGATCAAGAAATCCGACAGCACCGGCAAGCATCGCACGATACAGATCGAAGTGCGCAAGAAGCGGGTCCTGGTGAAGCGCGACATGCCCGAGCCCGACGCCGCGCCGGCCGAGGCGGCGCGGCCGGTGGTGGACGCGGAGCAGATAGCGTTGCGCGAGGCGGAAGCCAGGCGGCAGGCGGAGCTCTCCGCCCGGCAGGCCGAGGACGCGGAGAAGAAGCGCCGGAAGGAGGCCGAAGCAGCTGAGGCCAAGCCCGCCGCGGACGCTCAGCCGGTCGCAAAGGTGTCGGTCGAAGGCACGTTGCACAAGCCTACTGTCAAGCCGGAAGAGAAAGCGCAGAAGGCGGAAAAGAAAGCCAAGAAGCCGCCGGTCAAGGAAGTCGTCTGGAAGGACGACACGGTGAAGCGCCGCAGCATCAAGACGCGCGGCGATGCAACTGGGGGATTGGGCTGGCGCGCCCGCAAGGCGCGGCATGGCCACACCGCCCATGCGGATGAAAGCGAAGCGCAGCATACCTTCGCGGCGCCCACCGAGCCGATCGTGCGGGATATCACGGTGCCGGAGACGATCACCGTCGGCGACCTCGCGCATAAGATGTCGGTCAAGGCCGCGGAAGTTATCAAGGCCCTGATGAAACTGGGCACGATGGCCACGATCAACCAGGTGCTGGACCAGGAAACCGCGATGATCCTGGTCGAAGAAATGGGGCACGTCGCCAAGCGCGCCAAGCTCGATGACCCGGACGCTTTTCTGGCCGAGGAGCAGCAGGTATCGCCCTCCGAGGTCAGGCTGGAGCCGCGCGCCCCGGTGGTGACCGTCATGGGCCACGTCGACCACGGCAAGACTTCGCTTCTGGATTCCATACGCCGTACCAAGGTCGCGAGCGGCGAGGCCGGCGGAATCACCCAGCACATTGGCGCGTATCACGTGGATACGCCCAAGGGCATGGTCACCTTCCTCGACACGCCGGGCCACGAAGCCTTCACCGCCATGCGCGCCCGCGGCTCCAAGCTGACCGACATTGTGGTGCTGGTGGTTGCGGCGGACGACGGCGTGATGCCGCAGACCGTAGAGGCCATCCATCACGCAAGGGCGGCGAAAGTTCCGCTCGTCGTGGCGCTGAACAAGATCGACAAGCCCGAATCCAATCCCGACCGCGTGAAACAGGACCTCTCGGCGCAGCAGGTGGTCCCGGAAGAATGGGGTGGCGACACCATGTTCGTCGAAGTTTCGGCCAGGACCGGCAAAGGCATCGAGTCGCTGCTCGAACGGATCCTGCTGCAGGCGGAAGTGCTCGAGCTCAGGGCGCCTCGAGAAGCTCCGGCCAAGGGGGTCGTGATCGAGTCCAGGATCGACAAGGGGCGCGGCTCGGTAGCCACCGTTCTCGTCCAGTCGGGCACCCTCAAGCGCGGCGACGTCATTCTCGCTGGCGCGGTATTCGGTCGCGTGCGGGCGCTGGTAGACGAGAGCGGAAGCACCATCGAGGCAGCTGGCCCGTCGATCCCGGTGGAGGTCCTCGGCCTGTCGGACGTCCCTGTCGCAGGATCAGAGGTGCTGGCCCTGGGCGACGAGCGCAAGGCGCGCGAGATCGCCCTGTTTCGCCAGGGCAGGTTCCGGGACGTCAAGCTGGCGAAGCAGCAGGCGACCAAGCTCGAGAACATGTTCGACCAGATGGGCGAGGGGGCTGCGAAGATTCTGTCCCTCATCATCAAGGCCGACGTGCAGGGCTCTTACGAGGGGCTGTCGCATGCGCTGTCGCAGCTTTCCACGAACGAGGTCAAGGTCAACATCGTCCACGCCGGTGTAGGCGGCATTACCGAGTCGGATGTGAACCTGGCGCTGGCTTCGAAGGCAGTCATCATCGGCTTCAACGCCCGGGCGGATGCGACGGCGCGCAAGCTTGCCGAGCACAACGGCGTCGATATCCGCTATTACAACATCATCTACGAGGCGGTAGACGAAGTGAAGGCGGCGCTCTCCGGGATGCTCGCGCCCGAGCGCAAGGAGAACGTGCTCGGCATGGTCGAGGTGCGGCAGATCTTCAGGATCTCCAAAGTGGGCACGGTGGCCGGCTGCTACGTCTCTGAGGGCCTGGTCCGGCGCAGCAACGCCAAGGCGCGCCTGCTGCGCGACAACGTGGTCATACACGACGGCGAGCTCGATTCGCTCAAGCGCTTCAAGGACGATGTGCGCGAAGTGAAGGCCGGGTTCGAATGCGGCCTCTCGCTCAAGAACTTCGATGACGTGAAAGTGGGCGACCAGCTCGAGGTCTACGAGGTCGTCGAGGTGGCCCGCACGCTCTAGTGCGATGGACGAAAGACGATAGAGGAGAGAGGTTTCCGTCTTTCGTCTCTCGTCTGATATCTCTCGCCCTAATGCCTCGAGACTTTCCCCGCAGCCGCCGCATCGCGGAACAGGTGCAGCGCGAGTTGTCGGAGATTGTGCGGGTGGAGTTGAAAGATCCCCGGGTTGGCATGATCACGCTCACCGACGTCGAGGTCAGTCCCGACGGGGAAAACGCAAAAGTGTTTTTCACGGCGCTCGGTGATGCTTCGCGCGTGGAGGCGGCGGCGGAAGGCCTGCAGCACGCAGCCGGCTATCTCAGAAGCCAGTTGGCGCGGCGGCTCAACGTGCGCGTCGTCCCCCACCTCCAGTTCAAGTACGACCCCTCGGTCGAGCGCGGGGCGCGCTTGTCGCAGCTGATCGACCAGGCGGTGGCCGAAGACACGAAGCGCAACGAGAGCACGAAGCCGAAGAAGCGCCGCAAATGACCGCCCGAAACACGGCAAAGCGCGCAGTCGACGGCGTACTTCTCCTGGACAAGCCGGTTGGTATTACCTCGAGCGCTGCGGTGCAGAAGGTGCGCCGGCTGTTCAGCGCGGCCAAGGCAGGGCATACCGGAACGCTGGATCCCCAGGCGACCGGCCTGCTGCCGGTTTGCCTGGGCGAGGCAACCAAGTTTGCCCACCTGCTGCTGGACGCCGACAAGCGCTATCTCGCCGTGGTCCGACTCGGCGTTACCACGGATACCGGCGACCTCGAGGGCAAGGTGCTGGCGCGCGGCGACGGCAGGCGCACCCGCGCGGATATCGAGGCGGCGCTGGCGCGCTTTCGCGGGCCGGTTCAGCAGACGCCGCCGATGTACAGCGCAGTCAAGCATGACGGGCAGCGGCTCTATCGCCTGGCTCGAGCAGGGACCGAGGTCGCGCGGGAGCCGCGCGGCATCTACATCCACGAGCTGGTGCTCGAGGGCCTCAAGGAGGATGAAATCACGCTGTCGGTGACCTGCAGCAAGGGCACCTACATACGCGTGCTCGCCGAGGACATCGGGAAAGCGTTGGGCTGTGGCGCTTGCCTGGCGGGCTTGAGGCGCGGGGCGGTGGGAGGCATGGCGCTGTCTCCCGCATCGGTGACCCTCAGACAGCTCGAGGATCTCGCGCCAGCCCGGCGGGACGCGCTCCTGCTGCCCCCGGATACCCTGGTGCTGAGTCTGCCGCGGCTCGATCTCGATATGACGGAGGCTGGGCGGATACTGCGCGGCCAGGCGGTTCAGCACGACGGGGCTGGAGAGACGGGCCTGGCGCGCATCTATGGGCCGGACCAGGCGTTTCTCGGCGTGGTCGAGATCACGAGCCCGGGCCGTATCCTGCCGCGGCGGTTGCGCGCGCAAGCCCGGCATATTGCTTGAGAAACCGTGGGTTAGAGAGTAAAATACGGCGCGAATCAAAAAGGCGGACAAGGATAGCGATGTCGGTTACGAACAACCAGAAGGCCCAACTGGTGAAGGACTATCAGCGGGCCAAGGGCGATACCGGATCACCGGAGGTCCAGATTGCGTTGCTGACGGCGCGCATCACCGACCTCACCGAACATTTCAAGACTCACGTCAAAGATCACCATTCGCGGCGCGGCCTGCTGCGCATGGTGAGCCGCCGGCGCAAGCTCCTGGACTACCTGAAGAGAGCGGACGCCGATAAATACCGTCAGCTGATAGACCGCCTCGGTTTGCGCAAGTAGCCGCTCCATGACTCGCTTCGCGAGCGGCCTGTCGCAGGTCAAGCAGGCCCCGGCGAACCTCCCGGCAGGGCCGGCGGGGGTTTAACGTCAACCAAAGACCGCATGCTGCGGTCTTTTTCATTTCATAGAGGGTGAACCTTTGAGTCACGTCAAGAAATCGCTGATATGGGGCCGGCACCGGCTGGTGCTGGAGACAGGAGAAATCGCGCGGCAGGCGACCGGCGCGGTGCTTGTCAACATGGAAGACACGGTGGTCCTGGTAACAGTGGTCGGCGCCAGGCAGCCGCAGGCGGGCAAGGACTTCCTTCCGCTCACCGTCGACTACCAGGAACGGACCTACGCCGCAGGCAAGATCCCGGGGGGCTTTTTCCGCCGCGAAGGCCGGCCATCCGAAAAAGAAATCCTCACATCGCGTCTTATCGACCGGCCGATCCGTCCGCTGTTTCCCGACGGTTACTACAACGAAGTGCAGGTCGTTGCGACGGTCGTGTCCTCGAACAACGAGATCGACTCGGACATCCCCGCGATGATCGGCACTTCGGCCGCGCTGGCGATCTCCGGCATCCCGTTCGGCGGTCCGATCGGGGCCGCGCGAGTCGGCTATCTCAACGGTCACTACATACTCAACCCCACGGCAGCCGAGCTGAAAACCTCGCAGCTCGACCTCGTGGTGGCCGGGACCGAGCAGGCCGTCCTGATGGTCGAGTCAGAGGCGAAGGAGCTATCAGAGGACGTGATGCTGGGGGCGGTGGTGTTTGGCCATCAGCAGATGCAGCAGGTCATACAGGCCATCAACGAGCTGGTGGACGAGGCGGGCAAGACGGCCTGGGACTGGACGTCGCCCGCGAAGGACGAAGCGCTGATTGCGCGCATCACGCAGCTCTCGGAGCAGGATCTGCGAGCGGCGTTCCAGATCAAGCAGAAGGGCGCACGCTCGGAAGCAATAGACAACATCTGGAAGCGCGTATTCACCGAGATCGGCGTCGGTAGCGAAGGCGGCCCCGACGGCAACACGGTGAAGGAGATCTGTTTTGCGCTCGAA
>DATFVY010000226.1:0-2141 GCA_035259925.1 Burkholderiales bacterium | reverse complement strand
GGCAAATACGTGGTCGGCGTGTTCAGCGGCTTCCAACGGCTATCGAGCGGCATCGCCTTCATCGACACTGAGACCGACGAGCTGGTCGGCATCTGGCCGAGCAACGGTGGCCACCACGACTGCGTCATCGTGCCGAGGACGCTCGAGCACATGAAGCACACGCGCTCCTGCACGCTTTAAGCCAGTCATTCTCCGCTCACCCCCGCGAAAGCGGGGGTCCACCACGCTTGCGGCTCTGGATGCCCGCTTACGCGGGCATGAGCGGAGGGAGAGTGTTGCTACACAGTGGTTGCGCCGTCAGACGTAGCGCAAGGTGGTGAACATCCCGGCGTCGAGGTGGTAGAGCAGATGGCAATGGATCGCCCAAAGCCCGGGGTTATTGGCGTCGAAGGCGACCACGACTCGGCGCCGCGGCGGCACCAGCACGGTATCGCGCACCGCGCCGGCAAAGCGCTTGCCGTCGATTTCGACCACCTGAAATTCGTGTCCGTGCAGGTGCATCGGATGCTGCATCGGCGTCTTGTTGACGAAGATGAGCTCGACGCGCTCGCCCTTGGCGATCGGTAGCGGCGGCACGTCCTTGCTCCAGGCGACGTTGTTGATCGACCAGACGTAGCCCGCCATCTCGCCGGTGAGATTGAGCGTGTGGGTGCGGTCGGCCTTGCGCGGCTTGAGCGGTTTGACGGCACGCAGCCGGCGCTCGAGATCGAGCGTGAGCGGGGGAGACGCCGTGCTGGCGGCATCGGGGATGCGCGCGACCGGCGCATTTCCCGCACGCAGAATAATGCCCGTTTGCCTGGCTTCGCCTTCGAGCACCGCCAGCACGGGATACGCAGCCCGCGCGCGCGGAAGGGCGAGCCGAATATCGAGCCGCTGCGCCACCGCGATCAGGAAGCGCCGCGCCACCACCGGCGCGACGGGAAATCCATCGACCGCGATCAGCTCGCCATCAAGGGCGCCGAGATCGACATGAAACGCGCTCATCGAGGAGCTATTGATGATGCGCAGCAGCACGCGCCCGCCGGGCTCGACCTTGACCACCTCGGGATCGCCGAGCGTGCGGTCGTTGGCGAGGAACGCGTCGTATTTCACGTCATTCAAATCCGGCTTGGCGGCCGCGCCGCCCATGGTCATGCCGGGGGCCATCGTCCCCGCGGCCTTTCCCTTCGCGTTCGCAGGAGCGAGCGCGGACGGCGAGGCGCCCGTCATCGCGCCCGGCGCCATGCTGCCGCCCTTCTTGAGCGCCGCGAAAATCTGGTCGGGCGGCGTAAAGCTGAAGTCGGCCAGCATCACGATCACTTCCTGCTGGTCCGGCCGGTCGCGCTCATCGCGGATGATCAGCGGTGCCGCCAGCAAGAGCTGCTCCTGCAATCCCTGGTGGGAATGCATCCAGAAGGTGCCGCCGAAGCGCAGCGGGAAATCGTAGTCGGCGCTGCCGCCCGGCGGAATCGGCGGCCCGGAGACGCCGGGAACGCCGTCCTGCTGCCATGGCGGCGTGAGACCGTGCCAGTGGATCAGGCTCGGCTCCTCGAGCGTGTTTTCCACGCGGACGCAGAACCGATCGCCCACCTGCGTCCTGATGCCGAAGGTGCCGTCGGGCTGCCGGATGCCCAACACCGACGCGGACTTACCGTTCACCTCGATGCTGCGGCGCGCGATCCGCAACACCGTCGGCGGCGCGCTCGTCCCGCCCGCGCCCGTCTGGGGCGCGGTCTGCGCGCGAGCAAGCGTTCTGGCAGTCGAAGCCGCAAGGGCGGAAAGCAGGAACGCTCGGCGTGAAAACATGGCTCAAGCCCCTTCGCGCATCGCCGCCTGTCGGAAGCTTACAACTTGGACGCACCGCCGTGAAGTTGGCTCAGTGTGTCTCGACTCACGTCGCCCGCAAGAGGAAAGCGATCACAACGCCAGCCACCAACGCGAGGAACGACAACAGCGTCATCACTGGGATTGGTGGCCAGGGCGGGTCGCCGCTACCCATGGACATCGCGGCGTGCGGCGCCGCATCCATGCCGGCGTGCGCGCCAGCCGCGGCAGCTGCCGGGCGCACCGTCATCATGCCGTGCTTGAGATGGTAGGCCACCAGCCACCAGTTCATCGGGTAGCTGAGGATGAAGCCGACCAGCAGCCCCATGGACATCACG
>DATFVY010000225.1:0-3350 GCA_035259925.1 Burkholderiales bacterium | reverse complement strand
ACGTGCGGATGAGCCCGACGTCGAGCGCGGGCCGCCCCAGCTCGCGCAGCATCATGTTGGCGGCGGCGGCGAGATCCGGAATGGTATCGGCGAGCGTGCCGTCGAGGTCGATCATCACCGCCTTGACGCGCAGCGGAAACTGCCGGGTCATATCGAACCGCCAAGACGCCAAAGAGCAATCAAGAACAGAAAAGGATGAGTGTTCGTGGCACCGTTGGACTCACCAAGCTCCAGTGCAGTGGAACTTGAATGCAGTTTGGCGGCTTGGCGGTTGATCCGCTACGCCTTGGCGAGCTCGGCGCGCATGGCGCCGATGGTGGCCTTGTAGTCCCTGGTGCCGAATATGGCGGAGCCGGCGACGAAGGTATCCGCCCCCGCCCGCGCGATGTCGGCGATGTTGTCCACTTTCACTCCGCCGTCCACTTCGAGCCAGATGTCGCGCCCGGTCGCCTCGATGCGGCTCTTCACCGCTGCGAGCTTCTTCAGCGCCTGCGCGATGAACTTCTGCCCGCCGAAGCCGGGATTGACCGACATCACGAGCACGAGGTCGAGCTTGTCTATGACGTGATCGAGGTGCGCGAGCGGCGTGGCCGGATTGAGCACCAGGCCCGCCTTGCAGCCCTGGTCCTTGATGAGCGCGATGGTGCGGTCGACGTGATCCGAGGCCTCGGGGTGAAACGAGATGATGTTGGCGCCGGCCTTGGCGAAATCCGGCACGATGCGGTCCACCGGCTTCACCATCAGGTGCACGTCGAGCGGCGCCTTGATGAGCGGCCGTATCGCCTCGCACACCACCGGCCCCACGGTGAGGTTGGGCACGTAGTGGTTGTCCATCACGTCGAAGTGCACGAGGTCGGCGCCGGCCGCGATCACCTTCTGCACTTCCTCGCCCAGCCGGGCGAAGTCGGCGGACAGGATGCTGGGAGCGATGCGGTAGTTTTTCGCCATGCGCGCCTTGCGGACGCGGGCATTCTACCCGTTCTTGCGCGGCGTCGCGAAATGATCAAGAATCTTCGGCATGGCAGACAAGAAGTACGACATCACGGTTGCGGCGCGCACCGCGTTCATTCCCGATCAGTCCGACGTCGACAGCGGCCGTTACGTCTTCTCCTACACCATTACCATCACCAACACCGGCACCGTCCCGGCGCAGCTGGTGAGCCGGCACTGGATCATCACGGATTCCAACAACCAGGTACAGGAAGTGAAAGGCAGCGGCGTGGTGGGTGAGCAACCGCTGCTGCGGCCGCACGAGAGCTTTCAGTACACCAGCGGCACCGCGATCGCCACGCCGGTGGGCACCATGCGCGGCAGCTACCAGATGGTGGCGGAGGACGGCTTCCAGTTCGACGCGCCGATACCCGAGTTCACCTTGTCAATGCCCAGAGTCCTGCATTGACAGCCGCCAGCCGTCAGCCGCCAGTTGTCAGCCAGCACGGGACCTGCGCTGAAAGCTGACAGCTGACAGCTATGGGTCTGCGGCTCAGCTACACCCTTCTTTCCCCGTTCTACGATCTCGTCGCCGGACCGGCCTTTCGCTCGGCGCGCCGCGACAGCCTTTCCGCGCTTCCGCGCGAGCCCGGCAGCGTGCTCCTGAACGGCGTGGGCAGCGGACTCGACCTTCCCTTGCTGCCGCCGGGACACGCTTATGTGGGGCTCGATCTCACGCGGGCGATGCTCGCGCGCTGCGCGCGGCGCGGCCGGGGGCTGCGGTTCGGCGCCGTCCAGGGCGACAGCCTGGCGCTGCCTTTTCGCGACGCGAGCTTCGACAGCGCGGTGCTGCACCTGATACTGGCGATCGTTCCGGATGCGGCGCGCGCACTGGCCGAAACTGCGCGCGTTGTGCGTGCCGGGGGCACCGTGCTGATTCTCGACAAGTTCCTCAAGCGCGGGGAAAGCGCGCCGCTGCGCCGTCTGCTCCATCCGCTCGCCGCGCGACTGGTGACCCGCCTGGACGTGGTGTTCGAGGACGTCCTGGCGCGCGTGCCCACATTGCGCCTGGTGAGTGACCAGCCCGCCGCCGCCCGCGGCTGGGTCCGGCGGATACGGCTCGAACGGACGTAACCGGTTCAGGAGCGCGGCCGGTTGGTACCGTCATCCCGCTTTTCACGGGAATCCCGGCGCGGCCAGGTCCACCATACGATGAACAGGAGCAACGCGAGCGCGGCAGCGGCTTCGAGGAGCAGCAGCAGGAAACCGTCCATCGCTTTCCCGGGTCAATACAAGGCAGGAGGCTGACAGTTAACGGTACAATCTTACGAGGCGACAACCCACTTCATGAGCCCGCACTCTAGCGAATCGTCGCTGCAAAACCAACTGCTGCCCGTGCTGTTATGCGCGCTCATCGCGCTGGCGGGCTGCGAAACGGTCAAACCTCTGCCCAAGGAACCGCCGGTCAAGCCGACACCGCCCGGCACGGCCGGCATGCTGCGCCAGGCGACGTGGCAGGAGCTGCCGGAGTGGCAGGAAGACGATCCCGCCGCCGCCTGGGCGCCGTTCCTGGCGAGCTGTCGCGCGCTGGCCGCGCAGGACCTCTGGCGTGAGCCATGCGCTGCGGCCCTGGCGAGCCCCCCGCCGGACCGCGATCAAGCCCGGCGCTTCTTCGAGGCCAACTTCACGCCGTTCCAGGTGGTCTACGCCGACGGCGGCGACACGGGCCTCATCACCGGCTACTACGAGCCGCTCCTCAGGGGCAGCCGCAAGTCTTCCGCGCGGTTTCGCTTCCCCATCTACGGCGTGCCCGAGGACCTGCTGGTCGTGGACCTGAGCGAGGTCTACCCCGAGTTGAAGAGCATGCGCCTGCGCGGCCGTCTCGAGGGCCGCCGCATCGTGCCCTACTACGACCGCGCGCAGATAGATCTGGGGCAGGCGCCGCTGGCGGGTAAGGAAATCGCCTGGGTGGACGACCCGATCGAGCTGTTCTTCCTGCAAATCCAGGGCTCCGGGCGCATCACGCTCGAGGACGGCGCGGTGCTGCGGGTGGGCTACGCCGAGCAGAACGGCCACCCCTTCCGCTCCATCGGGCGGCTGCTGGTCGAGCGCGGCGACCTGCCGCTGGAGAAAGCGTCGATGCAGGGGATCCAGGCGTGGGCCCGCGCGAACCCCGCCAAGCTGACGCCGCTGCTCAACCACAACGCGAGCTACGTGTTCTTCCGCGAACTGCCGGCCGACCTGCCCGGGCCGCTGGGCACGCTCGGCGTGCCGCTGACCGCGCAGCGCAGTATTGCCGTCGACCAGCGTTTCGTTCCGCTCGGCGCCCCGGTTTACATCGCGACGACCTGGCCGCTGTCGACCCGCCCGCTCAATCGCCTGATGCTGGGGCAGGATACCGGCGGGGCCATCCGCGGCGC
>DATFVY010000224.1:0-6652 GCA_035259925.1 Burkholderiales bacterium | reverse complement strand
GCCGGGTCGGGGTCCACGCCGAGTCCCGGCCCCTGCGGCACGGCAATGCAGCCTTCCCGGTCGGGCAGGATGGCATCGTGCAGGGGATTGACCGCGAAATCGGCGTCGTAGCGCTCGACCAGCCCTTCGCCAGCCATGGCTGCGATGCAGTGAATGGACGCGACCAGGCCGGGGCCGAAGTACGCCGAATGCGGCACGACCGCGACGCCGGCCGCCTCGGCAAGCGCCATGACCTTGCGCATCTGCGTGACGCCGCCGACCTTGGTCACGCTCGGCTGCAGGTAGCTGACCGCTCCCGCCGCGAGCAGGCCTTGCAGCTCGGGCAGCATGGCGTTCTCGCCGGCGGCGGTCGGGATGCCGCCCTGCTCCTGGACGCGCGCCAACCCCGCGTGGTCCTCGGGCGGCCAGACCGGCTCCTCGAACCACTTGAGGTCAAAGGGCTGCAGCCGCCGCGCCATCGCGATCGCCTCGGCCACCGTCCACGGGCAATTGCAGTCCACCATGATCGGTATACCCGCGCCGGCGGCGTCGCGCGCGGCCTTGATGGGCGGCACGGTGATCTCGTGGAGCTTGATGTAGCGGTAGCCGCGCTTCAGCGCCCGCTCGGTGTACTGGGTCACGGCAGCCGGCTCGCCGTAGCGCAGCAGGCTCGCGTAGGCGGGCAGCTCGTTCTTCGGGGCGCCGCCGAGGAGGCGGTAGAGCGGCAGCCCCGCGAGCTTGCCGGCGATGTCCCACAAGGCGATATCGATCGCGGAGAGGGCGTACATCGCCGGTCCGTTGCGGCCGACGCCGGCCAGGGCGCGCTGCAGCTCGTCCGCGAGCGCGTTGATCGCGGTCGGGTCACGTCCGACGCACATCGGCCCGACGAGCGTGTCGATGGCCGCGCGCGTCGCGGGAAAAATCCGATGCCCGAACGCCTCGCCCCAGCCGGTGACCCCGCCATCGGTCTCGACGCGCACCAGCAGGGTATCCATGCTGGTGCGCGGCTTGCCGCCCTGCGACGGGACCACCGACCCCTCGATGATCATCGGCATGTTGATGACGACCGTTTCGACTTTCGTAATCTTCATGAGCGTGTGGGAGAATGTTGTTCGTCACTCCACTATAGCGGAGTCGGAACATGAGCAGGTTCGTCATCGATCTCCACGGCATGGAAAAGGCGCCCACGCTGGGCAAGACCTCGACCGGCGAAGGCGCATCGTTCAACGGCGAGCGCATCTACTGCGGCGTCGTTACGAAGAAGCGGGGCACCGGATCGAAGCCCCACTATCACCCCGACGAGACCTTCAACTACGTCCTCAAGGGCGCCCTGCAGGTGAACATGGACGGCCAGGATTTCGTGGTGCCGACCGGCAGCCTGCTGCACATCCCCGCCAACATGGTCCACACTGCGGTCGCGACCGGCGACGGCGATGCGACCTATCTCGTGTGGCGCGACCGGGTGAACGAGAAAGCCGGCAAGCCGATTACCATTGAAGTGAAGGCGTGATGACGGATGTACTGACGACTGACGGCAGGTCGGTGTTCGTCAGTCATCAGTCGTCAGCCGTCACCGCGGAGCGCCAATGGCGCGCACGGCGTCTATCGTGTCGGCGTCTTCGGCCCGCTTGTCGGGGCGGTAGCGCTTCACGCGCGCGAAGCGCAGCGTTACGCCGCCGGGGTACTGGCTGCTTTGCTGAACCTCGTTGAACGCGATTTCGACCACCAGCTCCGGCTTCACGTAGACCGTCCGGTCGTCCCGCCGCAGCTCACGCTGCAGGAACTCCTTCGTCTGCCACTCGAGCAGCTCGTCGGTCAGGCCCTTGAAGGTCTTGCCCAGCATGAGGTAGCCGCCGCCGGCCGGGTCGCGCGCGCCGAGGTGGAGGTTGGAGAGCCGGCCGCGGCGGCGGCCGCTGCCCCATTCCGCCGCCAGCACCACGAGATCCAGTGTGTTTGCCCGCTTGATCTTGAGCCAGCCCGCGCCGCGGCGGCCCGCTTCGTACGGCCCGGCCAGCGCCTTGGCCATCAGCCCCTCGTGGCCGCGCCGCAAAGCCTCATCGAAGAAGCGCGCCGCTTCCGCACGGTCGGCCGTGACGAGGCGTGGAATCACGAGCCGGGCAGGCAGCACTTCGCGCAGCAAGCGAAACCGCTCGCCGGCCGGGCGGTCGACCAGCGCCTGATCGTTGCGCAGCAGGCAGTCGAAGAAGAACACCGACAGCGGCAGCTCCCGCCGCATGGCATCCACGTTGAGCTTGCGTCCGAACCGCCTCATGGTGACCTGGAACGAGTGCGGCGCGCCGTCGGGCTTCAGCGCGATCGCCTCACCGTCGAGTATGAGGGCGGCGTCGGGTGCGGCGCGTGCGGCCTCTACGATTTCCGGCACCCTGGCGGTGACATCGTTGAGGGTGCGCGTATAGACGCGCACTTCGCCGCCCTCCTTGTGGACCTGGACGCGCGCGCCGTCGAGCTTCCACTCCAGCGCGGCGGTGCCCAGCTGTGCGAGTGCCTCGTCGGTGTCCTGCGCAGTCTGGGAGAGCATGGGCAGAACGGGATGCATGACCCGGATGGCGAAGCGTCCCAGGCCGGCGGGGCCCTCCGTGAGCGCGGCGCGCGCAACTTCACCGATGCCGCCCGCCATCATCGTGGCCCGCCGCACCTCGGCGGCTGGAATTTCGGCGGCTGCCGCCACGGCTTCGACCATCACGCCTTCGAGCGCCCCCTGCCGCAACTCGCCGACGACCAGGCGCGCGAGGAAATCGCGCTCCTCCCCGGTGGCGCGGCCGAACAGCGCCGCAAGCTGCCCGGCACGCGCCGCAGCGGCGCCCTTGCCGCGCGCGGCGACGACACCGGCAAACGCAGAATCGACGTCCTGGAGGCTTAGCGAGGACGTCTTCCCCGCCGGACCCGCCATGACCTGGCGCAGGGCGCCATAGGCCACACCGAGCCGGCCCTGGCGCGTCTCGCCGCTCAGGAACGCGATGGCAATCGGGATCTCGTCCGGTGCGAGGCGGCGCAGGCAGTTGGCGAGCTCCCGGATCTTGGCGAGACGGCTCGAGGTCTCCGCGACCCGCCTGGAAACTTCTGCCACTTCCGCGAGCAACATGGCGGGTCGCAAGCTCCAAATCCCAAATCACAAACTCCGAACGCTTGGTGCTTGATGCCTGGAGTTTGGTGCTTACCGCTATGCGGTTTGTCCGCCGCAGGAACTCCCCGCCCCCGCCGTGCACCCGAAGCAGTGCCGCGCCGTGACGATGCGCCGCTGCCGCCATGCTGCCTCGTCGAAATCATCGATATGCGGCCCGCGCGGCAGGTCGATCTCGAGGTCGAGCATCTGGTTGAAGTCGCAATCGTAGAGCCGGCCGTCCCAGCCGACGGAGAGGGTATTGCGGCACATCAGCCCCTCCATCGCCCCCGGATTGAAGGCGTTCACGAGGCGCTCCATGTAGGCCGCGAGATTGCCGGACGCCTCGAGCCACTCCAGGAAGCGGGAAATGGGCATGTTGTTGAGCATGAACAGCCGGTCGAAGGTGACGCCGTGCTGGCGCAGGAGCGCTTCCTTCCATTCGCGTTCGGCCGTCGCCTGCGCAGCGGCGAGAAACGCGCCGGCGGGGTTGGAGACCAGGGTGAGCCGCCGCCCCGGATCGCCCTTGCCGTAGCCAGCATCGTTGAGCAGCCGCAGCGCCTTGACCGAGCGCTCGAAGACGCCCTCTCCCCGCTGCGCGTCCGTGTTGAGGCGGCGGTAATGCGGCAGCGATGCCACCACCTCGACCTCGCGCTCGGCGAGCCAGTCGACGAGGCCGGCGTTCCGCGGCAGCAGCAGGATCGTGAGATTGCAGCGGTCCATGACGTGCTTGCCCGCCGCACGGCCGGCCGCCACCACGTCGCGGAAGCGCGGATGCAGCTCGGGCGCCCCGCCCGTGATGTCCACGGTGTGCGCGCCGGTGCGTCCGATCGCCGCGATGACGCGATCGACCACCGCGTCGGCCATCATCGCATCGGTGCGGTCCGGGCCCGCGTCGACGTGGCAGTGGCGGCAGGTCATGTTGCACAGCTTGCCGAGATTGACCTGGAAGATTTCCAGCCGCGCCGGCCCGAGCGCGCCGGCGTAGCCGTCGAACTCGACGCGGCGGCCGTCCTTGTCGAGCGGCACCGCGGCCAGCATCTCGAGCTGACGGGCGGTCGAGGCCAGCGGCGCTTCCCGCCGCCGCAGCGTCAGTGCGGCACGCGGTGTGGCGCGATCTTGCGCCAGATCCGCCGAGACCTGCGCGAGCTGTGAAGGAACGGTCACGTCGGCTTACATCCCGAGCTTTCGCGCCTGCTCGCGCATCTGCATGCCATGGACCAGCGAAGAGCCGCCGCGGATGGCGACGGCGACGTGCAGGGCTTCGGTCATCTGCTCGAAATCGGCCCCCTTCTGCTGGCAGTCCTGCGTATAGGCGTCGATGCAATAAGGGCATTGCACCGTGTGCGCTACCGCCAGCGCGATCAGGCTCTTCTCGCGCGCGGTCAGCGCGCCATCGGCAAACACCGCCCCGTAGTAATCGAAGAACTTCTTGCCGAGCTCGGGGCTGCCTTCGGTAATCTTCGGGAAGTCGGCGAGGTGCTGCCTGTTGAAGTAGGCGTCCAAGGGCATTTTTCTCCGCTCCGTGAGTAAGGTTGATCGAAGCGCTATGATATACGGTCATTTGCCCTCGACCGGATGCGCCATGGCACGCGCCAGCCCAGCCGCCCCTCTCAAGCTCCTGACCACCAATGCCGTGCGGGGTTCGCTGGAGGAGCTGCTCCCCGCATTCGAACGCCAGGACAAACAGAAGGTCGAAGCCTTGTACTACTCCACCAACCAGATGATGGAACTGATCAAGGGCGGTGAAACCGCGGACGTGGTGATACTGACCGCACCGGCGCTGGACGAGCTGGCGAAGCAAGGTCGCGTGGTGCAAGGCAGCCGCGCGGATCTCGCCAGCACCGGCATCGGCGTGTGCGTCCGCAAAGGCGCGCCGCGACCCGATATCAGCACGCTGGACGCGTTCAAGCGGGCCCTGCTCGATGCCAGGTCCATCGCCCACACCACGACCGGCCAGAGCGGGGTGTATTTCTCGGGTCTGATCGAGCGCCTGGGCATCGGCGCGCAGGTGCGGGCCAAAGCCAGAACGCAGCCGGGCGGGATCATCGGCGAGACCGTCGCGCGCGGCGACGCCGAGATCGGCATCCAGCAGATCAGCGAGATCTACGCCGCGTCCGGCGCCGATCTCGTCGGGCCGTTTCCGCCGGAGATCCAGAAGCTCACGGTCTTTTCCGCCGGCATTTTCAGCGGCACGCGGCAGGAGGATGCCGCGAAGTCCCTCATCCGGTTTCTCAAGACGCCCGCCAGCGCGCGGGTAATGAAAGCGAAAGGCCTCGAGCCGGTGAAGAAATGAATCCCCTCACTGCTTACCCCACGCTGCTCACGCTGTTGACGCTTGGACTGCTCGCCGGCTGCGCCTCGATCGAGAAGACCAAGGATTCCTGGCAGGGCGCGCACTACGACGAAGTGATCGCGCGCTGGGGAGCTCCCTACCGCAGCGCGAAGCTGGCCGACGGCAGTCCGGTGCATACCTGGGTCGCCGAAGGGGGCTACGGTGGGGGGCCGGCTACCTCCGTCGGGATTTTCGGCGGCTCCGGCGGTGGGGGGGTGGGCGTCGGCACGAGCTTCATCTTCGGCGGCGGCGGAGCCGTCGAGCCGACGCGCTGCGAGCGTACTCTCACCTTCAGGAACGACCGCGTGGTCGAGCAGTCCTGGATCGGCGATCCTTCGTTCTGCAGCCAGTTCCGCAAAGAATAGTGAAACAGTGATGAAGTGATGGGGTGATGTACCCCGTCACGGTATCGCTACCTCACTGCCTCACTGCAGTTCAGAGTAAATCACGGTCGCCGCGTTGTGAACCCGTATGGGCTGCGCCCAGTCGGGGTACTTCTTCGCGAATTCGGTCCTGACCTGCACTGCGACATCGTCCGATGATTTCCCTTCCTTCTTGAGCTCGGCCACGCGCGCCTGCAGGGCCTTCAGGTAGTCGCGGTACTCCGCGATCAGCGAGGCGTCGGCGATCGGATAGTGCGCGCCGATGACGGTGCGCGCCTTGAGCTTGTCGAGCTCGTCGAGGCTCGCCAGCCAGGTGCGCGCGCTCGATTGCGGCGTGGCGAAGGCGGGAAACAGTCCCTTCATCGCGAGGTCGCCCGCGAACAGCACACGGTCCTGCTCCACGAAAGCGATGGTGTCCCCGCGCGTGTGTCCCGGCCCCAGCCGCATGATGCGCACGCGCACGCCGCCCAGGTCGAGCAGCTTCTCTTTCTCGAAGATCTCGGTGGGAGTGCGAAAGCCGTTGAAGCCCTCCAGCACGCCGGCGATCACCGGCGAGCGCGACGCGAAGTTCTGCACCCACTTCATGCCCATCTCGTCCACATCCTGCTGCTGGGCCGCGGCGCGGAGGATGCGGGTGTCCTTCGGGAATGCCACCTCGCCGGTCGTATGCTCGGGATGGAAATGGCTGTTGACGATGTAGAGCTCCTTGCCCTTGCTCACTTTCTGCGCCTCGCGCAGCACGACCTGGCCGCCGCGCGGCCCCATGCCCGGATCGTAGATCAGCGTTCCCCGCGTGCCGACGATGATGCCGACGTTGGGCACCATGGGCGCCTT
>DATFVY010000223.1:0-4453 GCA_035259925.1 Burkholderiales bacterium | reverse complement strand
CTGAGGTAAACCTCCATCGCTTCGCGCGTGATGAGGTGGACCGGGATCGAATCGCTCGAGAACGCGTCGATCACCAGCACGTCGTAGTTCTGGGGCGGCTCGCGCTCCATCGAGAGCCGCGCGTCCCCCAGCACGTGCTCGATCGCCGCGCCGCTGTCGGACAGGTAGGTGAAGTCACGGTTTGCGACCTCCACCACCTGGGGATTGATTTCGTAGAAGCGGTAGACGTCGCCCTTCCGCCCGTAGACCGCCAGGGTGCCAGTGCCGAGGCCCACCACCCCCACGCGGGTGCTGGTGCCGTCGAGCGCCTTGAGCGCGCGCCCGATGCCCGAAGTCGCGCCGTAGTAGGTGGTGGGCTCTCCGCGCCGCTCCGGCGAACGGTACTGCTCGCCGTGCATGATCACGCCGTGCATGAGCCGCCGCGTCGCGTCCTGGTCGTCCGCGCCGCCCAGGTCCTTCACGCGCAGCGTGCCGTAGAAGTTGCGCGTCATCACCAGGGTGTCCCGCGACAGGTACTGGATGTAGGCATAGACATGGAAGCCGGAGAAACCGACGGCGGCTAGCACCAGCATGGGCACAGCCTGGTGCATGGAGCGGGTGGCGTAGGCGGCGATCAGCAGCGTCACGATCAGCCCGGCCCCGAACTCGTAATAGGTGTTGAACACTTTCACCGCGGCCAGTCCCACCGCGATGCCGCCGAGCGCGCCGCCGAGGGACACCATGAGATAGAAGCGGGTGAGATAGCGCGGCGCGGGCTTGGAAGCGGCGAGCTCGCCGTGGAAGAACATGCACATCAGGAACAGGCCCAGCAGGCCGAGCGGCACGGCTTCCTTGAGATCCATGATGCCGCGCTCCTCGTGCATCGCCCACGCCATCGCGCAGACCACCACCAGCAGCGGCCCGATGAGGATGCGACGCTGGTACCAGCCGCGCCCCTCGAAGCACAGGATGAAGCTCAGCAGGTAGAGCGTGAGCGGCAGGATCCACAGGAACGGCACCGATGCGACGTCGTGCGTGATGTGGTTGGTCACGGCGAGGAGCATTCCCGCGCCCATCGCCGCGAGCAGCAGCCACCATAGGTAGTCGCGCGGTCCGGGAGGCGGCGCGTAGTGCTGCGTCGTCGCCTCGTGGATATCCGCTCCCGGCTGGCGCCGCAGGCTGTATAGCGCGGAAGCGGCGCAGAGCGCCGCGAAAGCGACGTAGGCGGCGCTCCAGCCCCAGGACTGAACCCGGGTCGTGACCCAGAACTCGAAGAAGAAGGGGTAGGAGAGCAGCGCCAGCAGCGAGGCGAAATTGGACAGCGCGAACAGCCGATACACGGTGCCCGCGGGAAAGCTGCGCGCGAACCACGCTTGCACCAGCGGTCCGGTGGTCGAGAGCAGGAAGTAGGGCAGCCCGATGGTGACCGTGAGCAGGCCGAGAATGCGCCAGGCGGGGTCCTCGTCGCCGGCGGGCTTCCAGGCCGCGCCGGGAATGATGGGCAGCGAGGCGAGGCTCGCGACGAGCAGCACGATGTGCAGGACCGCCTGCTTGCGGGCGGCGAGCTTGCGTGTGGTCCAGTCCGCATAGGCGTAGCCCGCGAGCAGCAGCACCTGGAAGAACACGAGGCACGTGGTCCACACCGCGGCCGACCCGCCGAACCACGGCAGGATCTGCTTGGCGATGATCGGCTGGACCAGGAACAGCAGGAATGCGCTCGTGAAGATCGTGAAGGCGTAGAGAATCATGCGGCGGGCGCGCGCGAAAAGCGCGTATTATACGGCGCAAATTCCAATAGACAGGATTAACAGGATTAGCAAGATTAGAGCTACCCAACGTTCTTTGGTTTAATCCTGAAAATCTTGTAAATCCTGTCCATTCTCTTCGCTTTCCCGTGAATCCCGTCCATTCAACGTTTTTTTACGCTACGGCGTTGACAGTGGCATGGTGGAGCGGCGACGCGGGCGCGGTGTGCCCGAGTCACGAGCGGGTCAACACCATCCTGCGCTTTCTGGAGGCGAAGGAACCGATTCGCGGCCTGCCTGCGGGCCTCTCGATGCGGGACGCGGAATGCGGACGCCGGCGCCTGGTCGAGAAGCTGGAGGCGCACGAAAACCGCATCGTCGGTTACAAGGCGGGGCTCACGAGCGCAAGGATGCAGGCGCAGCTCGGCGCCACGAGCCCGGTGCGCGGCGTGCTGCTCGAGAAGATGCTGCTGACGGACGGCGCCGACGTGCAGTTCGATTTCGGCGCGCGTCCCGTATTCGAGGCCGACCTGATCGTCGTGGTGAAGGATGCCGCGATCCACAAAGCGAAGACGCATGTCGAGGTGCTGCGCTCGCTCTCCATGGTCGTCCCGTTCATAGAGCTCCCGGACCTGCTGGTCGCCGAGGGCGAGAAGCTGTCGGCGCCGCTCCTCGTGTCGCTCAACGTCGGTGCGCGCCTGGGAGTCGTAGGGAAGGGCATACCGGTGCAGGCAACCCCGGATTTCGCCGAAGCGCTCGCGGCCATGCGCGTCACCGTGACCGATCGCGGCGGCAAGGAGCTCGCCGGCGGCACGGGCACGGCGATACTCGATCACCCCCTCAACGCGGTGCTGTGGCTCGCGCAGGACCTGGAAAAATCCCGCATACAGCTCAAGGCGGGCGACCTTCTGAGCCTGGGTTCTTTTACCGCCCCTCTGACCCCGCGACCGGGGTTGGTCGTCACCGTCCGCTACGACGGACTTCCCGGGAACCCTGCCGTTTCCGTCAGGTTCCGCTAGATCCCGCAAATGGCCAGCGACGCGAATGATCCGCCCGGCGCAGTGCCTTCGCCCTGCGTTCGCAATTGCTGCCTCGACGACAACGATATCTGCCTGGGATGCTATCGCTCGCTTTCGGAAATTCTTCGCTGGAGCGAGGCGAAGGAAGATGACAAGAGGGAGATTCTGGCCCGGTGCCGCCTTCGGGCCAGGGGGCGCGATGGAAAGACGAACGCATAGACAGCGGACGGTGTAAGATTTCCAGAAAGGGAGGCCTTCGGTGAGTCTGGATCCGGTCGGATCGTTGCTGGCCGCGGTGGTGGTGCTGCTCATCGGTACCTTGATCAACCGCGCCGTTCCCTTCCTCTCCAAGTACAACATCCCGGATCCCATCACTGGCGGGCTGCTGTTCGCCGTATGTGCTTCCGTGATTCTCGCCGCGTCGGGCTTCAAGCTCGGCGTGGACCAGACCATCAAGCCCCTGCTCCTGCTCATGTTCTTTGCGGGCGTCGGCATGTGCGCCGACCTGCGCATGCTCAAGCAGGGCGGCAAGGCGCTAGTGATTTTCCTCCTGGTCTTGTTTCCCTACATCCTGGTGCAGAACGGCGTGGGCGTGTCGGTGGCGATGGCCCTGGACCTGCACCCCATCTTCGGGCTGGTGGGCGGGTCGATCACGCTGGTCGGTGGCCACGGCACCGGGGCGGCCTACGCCGAGCGCTTCTCCGAAGTGAACAACCTGCAATCGGTGATGGAGCTGTCGATGACCGCGGCGACGATCGGGCTGATCGTCGGCGGCATCATCGCGGGGCCGGTTGCCCAGTACCTGATCAGCAAGTTCAAGGTGCGCACGGGCGGGGCCGCAGGTGCGGGAACCGCCGGTCAGGCCGAAGCGGTAATGCCTATCACCACCGTGGGGGTGATCGGCTCCCTCGCCGGGATATTCGCCGCGGTCGTGGCGGGCAAATGGCTGGCCGCACATGTCCCCACGGGCGGCCTCACGATACCTTCCTTTCTCTGGTGCATGATCGCCGGCGTCGCCATCCGCAACCTCGTGCCGTTCGCGCGTATCCGGTGCGACGACCGGGCGTCCGACCTGATCTCGGGCGTGTGCCTTTCGCTGTTCCTGGTGATGACCATGATGGCGCTCGACCTGGTCGAGGTCGCCCTGTCCGCCGGGCCGCTGCTGCTCATGATCGCGGCGCAGGTGATTTTCATCGCCCTCTACGCCGTCTACGTCTGCTTCCGCTTCATGGGGCGCGACTACGAGGCCGCGGTGACGTCCGCGGCGTTCATCGGCTTCAGCATGGGCTCGACCGCCACCGCGATGGCGAACATGCAGGCGATCACGTCCAAGTACGGCCCGGCGCCGAAAAGCTACCTGATCGTCCCGCTCGCGGGCGCATTCTTCATCGATCTCATGAATGCGCTGGTGCTCACGGTCATGCTCGCGCTGCCGTTCATGGGAGGCTGAACATGCGTGCCCTTATCCCTGTCTTCGTGGTCCTGGCGGCAACGGGCTGCAGCCGCGGCCCGGGCACCGATGCATTGAAGGGCGGTGTCGGCGAGCGCATTGCCCAGGCGCTGCCCCCAGCTACTGTGACCCTCACGTCCTTCGCGCGCCGCGGCTCCCAGTCCGATACCAAGGCGCCCGCGGGCGAGACGCGGCGCATCATCTATTTCGACGCGGACCTGAAGCTCGAGCGCGACTTCGATTTCGGCGCGTGGGATGCG
>DATFVY010000222.1:0-3480 GCA_035259925.1 Burkholderiales bacterium | reverse complement strand
TCGTAGATGGCGCGCCCCGTGATGGCGCCGACGACGCCCTCTGGCTCGATCTTGCACAGGGCTTTCACGTCGTCCAGCCCGTTGATGCCGCCGCTCGCGATCACCGGGGCGCTGATCTGCTTCGCCAGCGCCAGCGTTGCTTCGATGTTGACGCCGGTCAACATGCCGTCACGCCCGATGTCGGTGTAGATGATGGCTTCCACGCCGTAGTCCTGGAACTTCTTGGCCAGGTCGAGGACTTCGTGGCCCGTCATCTTCGACCAGCCGTCCACGGCAACTTTGCCGTCCTTCGCGTCGAGAGCCACCATCACGTGGCCCGGGAACGCCGTGCACGCCTCGGCGAGAAAGCCGGGCGTCTTGACCGCGGCCGTGCCGACGATGACGTAGTTCACCCCGGAGTCGAGCAGCTTCTCGATGGTATCGAGGTCGCGGATGCCGCCACCGAGCTGGATCGGCAGCTTGCCGCCGATCGCTTCGGTGATCGCCTTGATCGCCGGCTCGTTCTTGGGACGTCCGGCGGCCGCGCCGTTGAGATCCACGATGTGCAACCGCCGCGCGCCGAGCTTCAGCCACTGCGCCGCAGTGGCCGCCGGGTCGTCGGAGAACACGGTCGCCTTGTGCATCGCGCCTTGCTTCAGGCGCACGCACTTGCCGTCCTTGAGGTCGATGGCCGGGATGATCAGCATCGTCGCTATGCGGCCGGAGAAGCGGTGGTGCGCTGTCCGGGACGCTGCATGAGCGGCTGCCAGGCCAGGAAGTTGGCGAACAGCCTGAGGCCGGCGGCCTCGCTTTTTTCCGGGTGGAATTGCACCGCGAAGACGTTGTCGCGCGCAGCCGCGCAGGTGAAAGGCAGGCCGTAAACGGTCTCGCCCGCCGCCACGTCGCGCGCAGCGGGCTCCGGATAGTAGCTGTGCACGAAATAGAAACGGGCGCCCTGCGCAATGCCGTCCCACAGGGGGTGCGGCGCCGTCTGGCGCACCTCGTTCCAGCCCATGTGCGGAACCTTGAGCCGCGCTCCCTGCGCGTCCACCATCCGCCCGGCGGGAAACCGCCGCACCCGCCCCGGGAGCAGTCCCAGTCCGTGGGTGTCGCCCTCCTCGCTCTTCTCGAACAACATCTGCAGCCCGATACAGATGCCCAGGAACGGCTTGCCGCGGGCGGCCTCGAGCACCGCGCCGCGCAGCCCGCGCGCATCCATCTCGCGCACGCAGTCCGGCATCGCGCCCTGGCCGGGAAAGACGACGCGCGCCGCGCGCCTCACCACGGCCGCGTCGCTCGTCACCGCGACCTCGAGGCGCGGGCCGACGCGCTCGATCGCCTTGGCCACCGAGTGCAGGTTGCCCATGCCGTAATCAACGACAGCGACGTCGGTCATACGAGGCAAATTCCAAATCTCAAATCCCAAATCTCAAACGAAAGCCGTCTCTCTGAATTTGGCGCTTGGAATTTGGTGCTTGGTGCCTGGAATTTACTGCTTCAAGGCTGGAGAGTCCCCTTGGTGGAGGGAACACCCTCCACCCGCGGATCGGATTCCGCCGCCATGCGCAGCGCGCGCGCAAACGCCTTGAACGCGGTTTCAGCCTGGTGGTGCGCGTTCGAGCCCTTGATGTTGTCCACGTGCAGCGTGACGTGCGCGTGATTGACGAAGCCCTGGAAGAATTCGTGCACGAGATCGACGTCGAATTCGCCGATACGCGCGCGCGCGAACTTGATGTTGTATTCCAGCCCCGGCCGCCCCGACAGGTCGACCACCGCCCGCGACAGGGCCTCGTCCAGCGGCACGTAGGCGTGGCCGTAGCGGCGCACGCCCGACTTGTCGCCGACTGCCTTGGCAAAGGCCTGGCCGAGCGCGATGCCCACGTCCTCGACGGTGTGGTGCGCGTCGATGTGCAAGTCGCCCTTGGCCGAGATCGCGAGGTCGAACACGCCGTGGCGCGCGACCTGCTCCAGCATGTGGTCGAGAAACGGCACGCCGGTCTCGATGCTGGCCTGGCCGGCGCCGTCGAGATTGAGCTTGACCGCGATGCGGGTCTCCTTGGTGTTGCGGCTGACTTCGGCTGTGCGCATGGCCGGGCGGACAGCGGGACGGGCGCGCTGCGCGCGGGGAAGTGATTTCAAGCGTCGACGGACCGGGTCAATGCGGAAAGGAAAGCGGTGTTCTCGTCAGGCGTGCCGACCGTCACCCGCAGGCAATCCGCGAGCAGGCGGTGAGAACCGTGGAGATTCTTGATCAGTACCCCGTGCTGTTTCAGTGCCTCGAAAACGCGCCCAGCCTGGCTGATTTTGAACAGTATGAAGTTCGCGTAGCTCGGGTATGCCGTCACTCCGGGAACCCGCTGCAACTCGCGCAGCAGGCGACTGCGCTCAAGCTTGATCGCGGCCGCCTGTTCTGTCAACACCGAACCGTGCTCCAGCACTTCGGCGGCGATGAGCTGCGTAAGCGTGTTCACATTATAGGGCAAACGCAGTTTGTCCAGCTCGCCGATCCAGCGCGGCGGGCCAATCAATACGCCCAGGCGGATGCCGGCCAGCCCGAGCTTGGACAGCGTGCGCATGACCAGCAGGTTGGGCTGGCGCGCCAGGCGGGGAAGGAAGCTGTGGCCGGCGAACGCATGGTAGGCCTCGTCTATCACCACCAGTCCGGGCGCCGCCTCGATGACTCTTTCGATCAGGCCGGCGTCGAACAGGTTGCCAGTGGGATTGTTGGGGTAGGCGATGAAGACCAGGCCGGGGCGGTGACGCTCTATCGCGGCGAGCAGCTTCTCGATGTCGAGCGAGTAATCGTCGCGCACATCGACGCCGACGTAGCGGGCTCCCGCGAAAGTCGCGATCATGCGGAACATCACGAAGGACGGCTCGACACCGAGCACCGCCGCGTCGGGCTTGCGCGCCGCCAGCGCGAGTACCTGTATCAGCTCGTCGGAGCCGTTGCCCAGCAGCAGCTCCATTCCTTCCGGCACGCCGAGGGCGCGCCGCAGGCGCGCCTTGAGCGCCGGCGCGCCCGCGTCGGGGTAGCGGTTCAGGGCGGCTTCCTCGACCAGGCGCGCGAGCCGGCCGCGCAGCTCGGGCGGCAGCCGGTACGGATTCTCCATCGCGTCGAGCTTGACCATGCCGGTCGAGTCCGGTACCGGGTACGCTTTCAGCTCGCGTATCTCGGCGCGAATGACGTCTTCAGGGTTCTTCGACACAGAACACCCTAAATGAACCGCCAAGACGCCATGACGCCAGAAACTTCCATCCTATTTTTTCCCTGCTGCCGCTTTTCTTGGCGCCTTGGCGCCTTGGCGGTTGTTCTCGGACATGCGAAGCTCCGCGGCACGGGCGTGAGCCGTCAGCCCTTCGCCGCGCGCGAGCTCGGCCGCTACCGCGCCGAGCTTCACGGCCGCCTTGCGCGAGACGCGGATCACGCTCGAGCGCTTCTGGAAGTCGTAGACGCCGAGCGGCGAGGAGAAGCGCGCCGTGCGCGACGTCGGCAGCACG
>DATFVY010000221.1:0-2841 GCA_035259925.1 Burkholderiales bacterium | reverse complement strand
GGGCGTAGCTGACCTGTTCCACGACGTATTCACGATCGAGCGCACCCGCTACCGCCCCAAGCCCGACACTTACGGCTTCCTGCGCCTGTGCCGCGCCCATCGGCTCAACCCGCGCCTGTGCATCATGGTCGAGGACACGCTGGAGAACCTGCGCACTGCCGCCCGCCTCGGCATGAAAACGGTATGGGTGACGCTGGCGCGCCGGGCACCCGCCTATGTCGACCTCAAGATCGCCAATCTCATGCAGTTGCCCCGCATGCTGGCGACCTTACAATAGCGGCTGATAGCGGGAGGACCGGCGATGGCCGAAAAGACGGGGGAGCGCAGGGACCAGATCCTGCAGACGCTGGCGCAGATGCTGGAAGCCCCCGCCGGCGAGAAGATCACCACCGCCGCGCTGGCCGCGCGGCTCTCCGTGTCGGAAGCCGCGCTCTACCGCCATTTCAAGGGCAAGGCCGAGATGTTCGATGGCCTGATCGAGTTCATCGAGCACACGCTGTTCGCGCTCATCAACCGCATCACGGGAGAGGAGAAGAGCGGCCTGCGCCAGCTCGAGGGCATCATCGGGGTGCTGCTCGGCTTCGCGCAGAAGAACCGCGGCATGACGCGCGTGCTGATCGGGGAAGCCCTGGTCAACGAGGACGAGCGGTTGCAGACGCGCATCAACCAGCTGCACGAACGGCTGGAGGCGGCGCTCAAGCAGGCGCTGCGCTTCGGCGTAAGCCAGAACGAGATCGCGCAGGAAGTGGACATCTCGGCCCACGCCAACCTGATCATGAGCTTCGTCGCCGGGCGCTGGCACCAGTTCGCGAAGAGCGGCTTCAAGCGCGACCCGCTCGAGCTGTGGGCGAAGCAGTGGCGCCTCTTGATGGAAGGTGTGATTGCATAGACGCCAGAGGTCAGACGCCAGCTACCAGCCGAATCGCAAGCTGTGCAGGTAGAATGCCGCTACGGGCGGCTGGCATCTGACCGCTGGCGGCTGTAACGGACAGGAGGCTCAGGATGGCGAACGTGACCGCGCAGCAGCTGGCCGAGATATTGATCGGAATCGCCCGCACGCAGCAGGCTATCGTCGAAGGGATGGAGAGCCTGAAAGCGGGGTTCAAGACCACGCATTTCGCCCCGGCGCTCGACAATACCGCCAAGATCCGCGTCACCACCCGGCCGCTCACGCTGCAGGAATTCCCGGCGCGGGTGCTGATGCAGTGCATGGGGCGCGCAGGCCCCAACCTGGAGCAGATCACGCGCGACCTCGAAGCCCTGCTGAGCGCTCCCGGCGCGGGCGGTGCCGCCGCCGACGCCGGCTCGCTCGACATGACCAAGACTACCTAGCCGCGCCCCCGCACACGCCGCAGTCCGGGTCCCTGGCGAGCTTGATGGTGCGCACCTGCATGGCGAGCGCATCGAGCAGCAGCAGCCGGCCCGCGAGGGTCTCGCCTGCACCGGTCAGCAGCTTCAGCGCCTCCGCCGCCTGTATCGATCCCACGATTCCGGTGAGGGGCGCGAAAACCCCCATTACCGCGCAGCGTACGTCCTCGGATTCCCCGCTCTCCGGAAACAGGCACGCGTAGCACGCCGACGCCGCCGCCCGCAGATCGAAAACCGCGACCTGGCCGTCGAAGCGCACGGCGGCGCCGGAGACCAGCGGCTTGCGCAGCTTGACGCACGCCCGGTTGACGGCGTGGCGCGTCGCGAAGTTGTCGCTGCCGTCGATCACGACGTCGTGCTCACGTGCCAGCGCCTCGATGCGCTTTTCGTCCACCCGCTCCGCCAACCCGACAACTTTCACCTCCGGGTTGATGGCGGCGAGCGTGGCGCGCGCCGAGTCGACTTTCTTGCGGCCCACGGCCTCGGTGCGGTGGACGATCTGGCGCTGGAGATTGGTTAGATCCACCGCCTCGTCGTCGCATAGCGTGAGCACGCCCACTCCGGCCGAGGCGAGGTACAGCGCGATCGGCGAGCCGAGGCCGCCCGCCCCGATCACCAGCGCGCGCGCGGCGAGGAGCTTCGCCTGGCCTTCGATGCCGATTTGCGGCAGGAGTATGTGGCGGCTGTAGCGGAGCAGCTGCTCGTCGTTCATGAGGGGGACGAGTGTACAGCGAAACGCCCGGCTCACCCCGGGCGTTTCCGTGGCCGCTAGGCGGCCGCGCTAGTTCGCTACTTTGACGGAATCGCGGCTCTTCAGGAAGGCCATCGCCTGGTTGAGCTCGTAGTCGTGCGGGGAGACGATCTCGCCGGGCTGGGGCTTGAGCAGCTTCTCGTCGGTGTCCTTCGGACGCGGCGCCGGCGTGAAGTTGTACTGCTTGGCCGCCGCCTCGGCGGTCGCCTTCGGGTCTTCCTTGCGCTCGTCGGTGAGATGCTTGGTGAGATCCGCCTCGCGCAGCCGCACGCCTGCCTGCGCCCCGACCCCGTCGTCGAGAGGGATGTCGGGCATGATGCCCCGCGCCTGGATCGAGCGGCCGTTGGGCGTGTAATAGCGCGCCGTGGTGAGCTTGATCGCGGTGTTGTTGCCGAGCGGCAGTATCGTCTGCACCGAGCCCTTGCCGAACGTCTGCTGGCCCATGATCACCGCGCGCTTGTGGTCCTGCAGCGCGCCCGCGACGATCTCCGAGGCCGACGCCGAGCCGGCGTTGACCAGCACGACCATCGGCACCGTCTTCGATTCCGGCGGAAGCCGGCGCAGGTAGTCCTCGCGCAGGCGCCCGCGCAGGTAATTCTCGGGGCTCGCGTTGAGCTTCATCTTGGAATCCTCGGTGCGCCCGTCGGTGTAGACGACGAGCGAGCCCGCGGGCAGGAACGCGGCGGATACCGCGACCGCGCCGTTGAGGAGCCCGCCCGGGT